>JALYMV010000089.1 GCA_030773575.1 Actinomycetota bacterium | reverse complement strand
GCCGCGCCACCGCGCCGAGCTGCCGCCCTTCCGCATCGGCCGCACCGGCGAGGGCGACGACAGGCTCGCCCAGCTCGTCCTGCGCCACGAGGACCAGCACGGCGAGACGATGATCCAGGCGATGGGGCTCGCCGGCCTCCCGTGGGCGGCCGGCCGGCCGTCGCGCGAGCCCGGGCCCGCGACCGGCACCGGGCTCGAGGCCGTCGCGGTGCCGGGCGGCCCGTGCACGCTCGGCGCGCCGGCCGCCGGCTTCCCCTACGACAACGAGCGCCCACGCCACCGCGCCGGGCTCCCGCCCTTTCGCATCGCGCGCACGCCGATCACCAACGCGACCTTCCTCACCTTCGTCGAGGGCGGCGGCTACGTCCGCCGGGAGTGGTGGTCGGACGAGGGCTGGGCCTGGAAGGAGGAGTACGACATCACCCACCCTGGCGGGTCGACGGCGCTCGGGGAGCGCCCGCCGGACGCCCCCGTGATGCACGTCTCCTGGTTCGAGGCCGATGCCTTCGCCCGCGCGCACGGTGCTCGCCTCCCCACCGAAGCGGAGTGGGAGAAGGCGGCGACCTGGGACCAGGAGACGCGGACCGCCGTCGCCCCGCCGTCCGGCAACCTCGACCTCACCGCGCTGGCACCCCAGCCGCCCCGGCGCGAGACCGCCTCCCCGTGCGGTGTGCTCGGCCTCCTCGGCGACGTCTGGGAGTGGACCGCCTCGGCCTTCGCCGGCTACGACGGCTTCCGTGCCGATCCCTACCGCAAGTACTCCGAGGTCTTCTTCGGCGACCGCCACCGGGTGCTGCGCGGCGGCTCGTGGGCGACCCGGTCGCGCATCGCGACGCCCACCTTCCGCAACTGGGACCTCCCCCACCGGCGCCAGCTGTTCGCCGGCTTCCGCCTGGCGTGGGACGCCTGATGGCCCCGCAGGCCGATCAGGCGCTCGCCGAAGACGTCCTCGACGGCCTGACCCGCCCGTCCAAGGAGCTCTCGCCGAAGTACTTCTACGACGAGCGCGGCTCCCGGCTGTTCGAAGCGATCACCGAACTGCCCGAGTACTACCCGACGCGGGCCGAGCGCTCGATCCTCGAGGCGCGGGCGCGGGAGATCGTCGCCGCGACGGGCGCGGGCGAGCTCGTCGAGCTCGGCTCCGGGACCGCCACCAAGACGCGCGTGCTGCTAGACGCCATGCGCGACGCCGGCACGCTGCGCCGCTACGTGCCGTTCGACGTCGACCCGGTGATGGTGGCCGAGAGCGCGCAGGCGCTCGGCGAGGCGTATCCCGGGCTCGCGGTCGAAGGCATCGCCGGCGACTTCGACCACGACCTCCCGCGGATCCCCGAACCGCTCGATGGCGTGCCGCGCATCATCGCGTTCCTCGGCGGGACGCTCGGCAACTTCGAGCCGGGCAGCCGCCGCGGCTTCCTGCGCTCGCTCACCGATCTGCTGCGGCCGGAGGACCGCCTGCTGGTCGGCACGGACCTCGTCAAGGACGTCGACGTGCTCGAGGCGGCCTACAACGACGCGGCCGGGGTGACCGCGGAGTTCAACCGCAACGTGCTGCACGTGCTCAACCGGGAGCTGGGCGCCGACTTCGACCCAGACCTGTTCGACCACGTCGCGTTCTTCGACCCGCAGCACGAGTGGATCGAGATGCGGCTGCGCGCGAACCGGGATTGCCGCGTGCGGATCGCCGCGCTCGACCTCGAGATCACCTTCGCCCGCGGCGAGGAGATGCGCACGGAGCTCTCGACGAAGTTCACCCGCGAACGGCTGGAGTCCGACCTCGAGGCCGCCGGTCTCGAGCTGACCGACTGGATGACCGACCCCGAGGATCGGTTCGCGCTGTCGCTCAGCCGGAGAGGACCGGGAGCAGCGCCCCCAGCTTGACCTCGGTCTCGGCGAGCTCGGCCGCCGGGTCGGACTCCCGCACGACGCCGACGCCGGCGTAGAGCCGCGCCACCCGGCCCGTGACGAGCGCGCAGCGCAGCGCGACGCAGAACTCGCCGTCCTCGTTGGCGTCCGTCCACCCGACTGGCCCCGCGTACCACCCGCGATCGAGCCCCTCGAAGCTCGGGATCCGCGGCGTCGCGGCGGCGTGCGGCTCGCCACCGACCGCCGGCGTCGGGTGCAGCAGGCCGGCGAGCTCGACCGCGCTCATCGGCTCGCGCAGCTGGGCGCGGATCGGCGTGGCGAGGTGCTGGATGTTGGCCACCCGGACGATCGCGGGCTCGTCGGGCGCGGCGACCCACACGGCGTGCGGGCGCAGCGCGCGGGCGATGCGCCGGGTGACGATGGCCTGCTCCTCGCGGTCCTTCTCCGAGCGCAGCAGCTGCTCGCCCAGGTGGGCGTCGACGCCCGGGTCGGCGGAGCGGCGGGTCGAGCCGGCGAGCGCGACGGTGGAGGCGCGCAGCCCCTCGCGGCGGATGAGGAGCTCGGGCGAGGCGGCGACGAACGCCGACTCCCCCACGCCGGCGCAGAAGACGTAGCAGGAGGTGAACGCCGCGCGCAGGACGCCGAAGACCGCCGGGACGTCGTGGGCCGCGGGGGCGTGGACCGCGACCTCGCGCGCGAGGACGATCTTCTCGAAGTTCTCCGCGCGGATGCGCTCGACGGCGCGGGCGACCGCCGCCTCGTAGTGGTCGGGCGGCGCGGCCGACGCGATCCGCCAGTGGCCCGTCGGCGCCGGGTCGAGCATCGGCAGGGGCGCGTCGCGCAGCTCGGACAGTCGCGCCTCGAGGCGGGCGAGCAGCGCCCCAGCGTCGTCGTCGGGGCGCGCTACGGCCGCGAGCGTGAGCCGCGCCTCGTCGCCGCGACGGGCGATCGCCACCTCGGGGATCGAGAGCCTCCCGGCGCCGAAGCCCTCCCAGTGCGGCGCCGCACCGCCGTCGGGCGCGAAGGCGAAGCCGCCGACCGCGACGAGCCCCGCGC
>JALYMV010000088.1 GCA_030773575.1 Actinomycetota bacterium | reverse complement strand
GGCCCGCACGGCCACGCCGCCGAGCGCGCCGAAGACGGCGGCGAGGAGGGGGATGGGCACGCCGCCGCCGCCCCGGCGGCGCAGCCGGGCCGAGAGCAGCCGGCGCCCGCCCTGGTCGACCGTCATCGCCCGCGGGGACCACTCGAAGGAGGCGAGCTCCTTGGGCAGTCCCCAGATCTCCCGGCCGCCCGCCAGCGAGGCGTCCGAGTCGACGTAGATGTGCGAGACCACGAAGGCCAGCCGGCCGCTCCGGCGCGCGAGGGCCGAGAAGACGATCAGCTCGTGATAGGGAAGCGTGGCCGTCTCGTCGTAGCGGGCGAGCAGCACGCCGCCGACGGTCCAGCCGCCGGCGCCGACCAGCTCGAGACCCGGCGGGATCGCGTGTCGGCGCGCGGCGGCGAGCCGGACGGGCGCCGCGACGAGCGCCGCCTCGCCGCGGAGCATCCACGGGGCCGGCGGATACGCCGAACCAGCGCTCACGCGGCGCGCTCGCGCATCCACTCGGCGAGCTCCGCAGGGAGCTCGGGTGCGCTCGCCGCGTGCTCGAGGAGGGAGTCGTCGAGCAGGATCGCGCGGGAGACGAGCTCGACCGTCACGTCATGGGCGGGGCGGTGGAGGACCTCGACGGCGTCACCGGCCCCGAGCTCCCCCTCGGCGAGGATGCGCAGGTACGCCCCGGGCCGCGCGCCCTCGCCGAAGCGCCGGACCATCAGCGGGTCCGCGAACGCGATCCCGAGCTTCGCGCACGGCAGCCGCGGCTGGCAGACCTCGAGTTCGACGGTCCCGGCCCGCCAGCGCTCGCCGACCAGCGCGCGGGTCACCTCGACGCCCTCGAGCGTGAGGTTCTCGCCGAAGGCGCCCGGGACCAGGTCGCGGCCCAGCTCGCCGGCCCACCAGCGCGTGTCCTCGCAGGCGTAGGCGTAGACCGCCTTGTCGGGCCCGCCGTGGACGCGGCGGTCGGCCTGGGCGTCGCCCGCGAGGTTGATCCCGTCGACGCGCACGCGCCCGGCGACCGGGGTCTTGCCGATCGCGCTCATCAGCGGCCGGCCGCGCCGCACCGCGATCTGCTGCGGGCGGCCGACGTTGACCGAGAGGATCCGACCGGAGGACACGGCGCGACGGACGTTACGCCAGACGGTCGAGCAGCTCGGCCTGCGCCGGCAGGATGCGCCGCCGTGCCTCCTCCATCCCGAACCACTCCGCGCGATCGATCTCCGGGAACTCCTGCATCCGCCCGGAGCGCGGCGGCCACTCGAGGGTGAAGGTGTTGCTGCGCACCTGTGCGGCGTCGAGGTCGCCCTCGGCGGCCCACGCGCGGACCACCTTGCCGCCGCGCTGGCGGATCTCGCCGAGGTCGACGAGCCCGCCGGCGGCGATGCGCGCGCCCGTCTCCTCCTCGAGCTCGCGCAGCGCGCAGGCCCGCGGGTCCTCGTCCTCGGCGTGCTCGCCCTTGGGGATGCTCCACGCGCCGAGGTCCTTCTTGGACCAGAACGGGCCGCCGGGGTGGACGAGCAGCACCTCGCGCCCGCCGCCGGGGCACGTGCGGTGCAGGAGGATGCCGGCGCTGCGGCGGGCCACGGCGCGCGGCGGCTACGCCCGGCCGCGGGCCAGGTCGATCAGGCGGTCGAGGATCCGGCCGCCGTCGGCGCGCAAGCCGTTGTGCTCGTACTCGCTCGTCACCCACGGCCGCAGCCCGCGGACCGCCGCCGCCGTCTGCTCGGAGAAGGCGCGCTCGACGTAGAGGTCCTCGGCGTAGATCGCCGCGGCGGCCGGGACCTCGTTGCGGGCGAGGACGTCGGCGTCGTAGAGCCGCGGCCACTCGTGCTCCGCGAGCAGATGGGCCGCCTTGCGCAGGGGGGCCAGCGCGCCCATCTCGTCGAACATCCACGGATAGACGTGCTCGCCCGTGAGGAGCTCGGGGACCTCCTCGTACTCCGGCGGCAGGGTTCGCTCGGCCGACCAGCGCGTCGCGCAGCCGTCGGCGTAGCTCGACTCGTGGACGATCGCGTAGAGCGGGTTGCGCGCGAAGCCGATGACCGACCCGGCGTCGTGGAAGAAGGCGGGCGAGTCGAAGGGCAGCTCGAGGATGTAGTGCAGGAGCTCCGCGCCGTTGCTGGCGCCGAGCAGGTTGCCCGCCTGGCGGAAGCGTCGCCAGCTCAGGCGGTCCCCGCAGGGCAGCCGCACGTCCTCGCTCTCGAGGTGGCGGCGCAGCCCGCGCGCGCGCTCCCGGTCGCCCGGGTAGCGGTCGTAGTAGCGCCGGTTGCGCTCGAGCACCCGCGCGTAGGTGGCGGCGTAGACCTCGTCGGTGTGCCGGCCGATCGGCGGCAGCCCGCCGGTGAAGAGCGCCTCGCGCAGGCCCTCGGGCGCCCGGGAGAGGTAGGCGAGCGTCGTGAAGCCGCCGAACGACTGGCCGAGGACGCTCCAGCGCTCGACGCCGAGCTCGCGCCGGATGTGCTCCGCGTCGTCGACGATCGAGTCCGCGCGGAAGTGGGTGAGGTACTCCGCCTGCTCGGCCGGCGTGCGCCCGGGCAGCGTCCCGACCGGCGTCGAGCGCCCCGTGCCGCGCTGGTCGAGCATGAGGACGCGGTAGTCCTGCAGTGCGCGGTCGAGCCAGCCCGGCGCGGACGGGTGGCGTGTCGGACGGGGCGCCTCGAAGCCGGGGCCGCCCTGGAGGTAGACGAGAAACGGCCGGTCGCGGCCCCCGGGATCGGCGACCTCGCGGGCGAAGACGGTGATCTGCTCGCCGTCGGGCCGGCCGTGGTCGAGCGGCACGGAGAACTCGTGCTCGGTGAGGACGAGGCCGGGCGGGCGGAAGGTGGCGTCAGACCGGTTCATGAGCGGGCCGCTCGTCGAAGGGCATCTGCCAGGCCCATGGGGCGGTGTTCTAACGGACCGGGCCGTCCGCTCGCGCGGCGGTCGCCGACCACCTCGGGGAGGTGGCCGACCCGGCCCTGCGCGGGGAGCTGAAGCGCGCCAACGCCCGCTAACCGCGCTTATGTATACCGCCGGGCGGGCTCGTCGGGCGCCGGCGCGATGAGTTCCACCTCCGGAAAGTACGTCCTCACCCGCGCGGCGTCGCGGGTCAGGAGCCTGAGGCCCGCGGCCGCCGCGTGGGCGCCGATGAAGAAGTCGGGCAGTGGGGTCGTCCTCGGACCGCCACGGGAACGGTAGCTCCGGAACGCCTCGGCGACTCGCCACGCCGCCGACCACGGGAGCCCGAGCCGGATGAAGCCGACTCCCTGGAGCGTGCGCTCGAGACGCCCGGCCGACGAGAACCCCACTGCCACCTCGGCGTAGACCACCTGATTGATGCCGACGGGGCCCGCGTCCACCGCCGCCGCGAGCGCCACCTCCGACCAATGCCGCCACGGCGACGGCGCCACCACATCGAGCAGGACGCTCGAGTCGACGAGCGTGGTCACATCAGTGCTCGCCGCGGGTGAGCCGCAGGACGGCCTCGGCCTCGAGGCCGCCGTCGGCGCGGTCGCGCAGGCGAGCGACCAGCTCGGCGCCCGGAGTCACGGCTACCGCCGGGCGGACGAGCGCTCCGCCTTCGCCCGCGACGACCTCGACCTCGGCGCCGGGCCCGAGGCCGTAGCGCTCGCGAAGCTCCTGCGGGATCGTCACCTGGCCCTTGCTCGTCATCCGCATCGGTAAGAATGGTACCGGTCGTACCGGGTGCCTTTCGATCATGAGAACGACCGGGATCGGCCGTACCCGTCGCTGGCGGATTGCAGTTGGTGTCGGGCTTCGCCGTCAGTCGCTGACGATCGCACCGCTGAGCGGGCCGAGACGACCGGCGCGCCGGCCTACGGCCGGGCGTCGAACCGCCGCGAGGCCAGGGCCCCGCGGATGACCTGGGCGGCACTCGGATAGCGCCGCAGGCGGAACGGGCCCGAGGTCCGGTCGCCCTGGTTGTACTGCATCATCCGCACGCGGCCGTGGCTGCCGACCCAGCCGAACAGCCGGCGGGCGAAGGGTGCGTTGTCGGAGCCCCACATCGCCCACTCGGCAAACGCGAACGGCTTGCGCTGGCCGACCGCGAAGCGCTGGTAGAACGGCTCGAGGTAGCCGAAGTTGGGGAACCGCGAGTAGAAGCTCGTGCCGACCCAGTCGACGTAGTCGCCGCCGGGCCAGTAGACCGCCGGCGCGAGCGAGGGGACCATCGGCGAGCCGCCCGTCATCGGCGCCCACACGAAGGCCACGCGCGGCGTGGCCAGGCTCGCCGCCGCGGTGTTGACCGGCGGCAGCCGGAGCCCGCGCAGGCGGCGGTTGATCGCCTGGACGTCGCCCCCTCGCACGATCAGGACCGACCGCTTCCAGGCCTGCTTGAAGCGGCGGGCCGAGTGATCCGCGTTTCGCCGGCTGCCGTTGCAGTTGAGCGCGGCGTAGGCGTTGTCGCAGTTGTTCATCTCGCCCATGAGGCGGACGTAGGACGGCGCGCTGTGGCGCGCGAACCGGCGGTTGAGCGAGAGGAGGTATCCGTCGCCGCGGCCGCGGGCGATCTCGCCCGGCGAGATCACGCCGGCCATCCCCTGGCCCCCCGCGGTGCTGACGTGGAGCATGACCCGGGCGCCGGCGCTCGCGGCGCGCTGGAAGGCGTGCTCGTAGCCACCGCCCCAGCGGACAAACTGCCCGCGGACGGCGGGATCGGAGCCCGCCCGGGCGCGGAAGTCGCCGAGGTCCTCCCCCGCCGTCACGCCGTTCCAGACCTTGCCCTTCGGCGGGAGGAAGGCGGCCGCGTGGGCGGATCCGGCGAGGACGAGAGAGGCGATGAGCGTGGCGAGAGCGCAGCGGAGGGCCATGGCCCCGTTATCGGCGAACGCGGCGGGCTCCAAAGTCCCCTGCAGTGGCGTATGTCAGGCGGCACACGGCGCTCCGCGGCGGATCCTCGGCGGACGGGTTGCCGACCGTCCGCGGGCGGGCAGGCGGGACGACGATGGCCCGACTCGGTGTCTCCGCCCGCCTCACGTCCCGCCCGCTCGGCCTGCCGCCGGGGGCGCTCGCGCCTCCGGGACTTCGCGAGATCGCCGCCGGGTCCGGTCGGCCCTCCCTGCTCTACGCGCCGCCCGGCCTGGATCCCGAGACGCCGGCGCCGTTCGCCGTCCTCTGCCACGGCGCCGGCTCCGACGCGCCCGCCGGCCTTTCGCTGCTGCGCGACCTCGCCGACGAGACCGGGACGATCCTCCTCGCCCCGGCCAGCCGCGCGCCGACCTGGGACGTGATCGCCGGCGGCTACGGGCCCGACGTCGCCGTCATCGACGCCGCGCTCGAGCAGGTCTTCGCGATCCACGCCGTCGACCCCGCGCGGCTCGCGCTCGGCGGCTTCTCCGACGGCGCCTCCTACGCGCTCTCGCTCGGCCTCTCCAACGGCTCGCTCTTCAGCCACCTGATCGCCTTCTCCCCCGGCTTCGCCTCCCCCGCCCGGCCCGAGGGCGCGCCGCGGATCTTCATGACCCATGGCGCCGGCGATCGCGTCCTGCCGATCGAGCGCTGCAGCCGGCGGCTGGCGCCACTGCTGCGCGACGCGGGCTACGACCTCAGCTACGAGGCGTTCGACGGCGGGCACGTCGTGCCGCCCGATCTCGCGCGCGCGGCGATGCGGTGGCTCGTCGACTGAACGCGGCCGTCGTAGGATTCACGGTCATGCGCACGCCGACGAGTCGCCTTCCCCTCCTGCTCCTGGCGGCCCTCATCGCCGCCCTCGCTCTTGCGCCCTCGCCGGCCTCCGCCGCCGGGACGCGCGACGTGATGTACGTCGGCAACAACTGGGACGGGACGGCCGACATCGTCGACCCCGTCGCGTACAAGCGGCTCGCGCGGCTCAACATCATCCCGGACATCGAGCAGCGGATGGCCGAGATCATGCGCAACCCGGTCGACTACGGCTACTTCCTCGGGATTCGCGAGTTCGTCGGCGAGGGCAACGACCAGTTCGTCGACGACATGTTCTCCTCGCCCGACGGGCGCTTCCTCTACGTCTCGCGCCCGAGCCTGCGCGACGTCGTGGCATTCGACCTCACGACCCGCAAGATCGTCTGGCGCGTGCAGGTGGACGGCAACCGCTCCGACCACATGGCGATCTCACCCGACGGCAGCCGCCTGCTCGTCTCGGCCTCCACCGCCAGGAAGGTGCACGTGATCGACACACGCGCGGGAAAGATCGTCGCGAACTTCCCGTCGGGCGACCAGCCCCATGAGAACAACTACTCCGCCGACGGCAACCTGATCTTCCACGCGAGCATCGGTGCGGTCTTCACGCCCACCGACGACCCGCAGTTCGACGGCACGAAGGGCGAGCGCTTCTTCCAGGTCGTCGACGGCCGCACCTACAAGGTCCTCAAGCGCGTCAACATCGGCCAGAAGCTGGCCGAGTTCGGCAAGCCGGGGATGAGCGCCGCCGTGCGCCCGATGGCGATCTCGCCCGACGAGAAGTGGTTCTACTTCCAGGTCTCCTTCTTCCACGGCTTCGTCGAGTACAGCCTCGAGCAGGACAGGATCACGCGGATGGTCGAGCTCCCGATCTCCGAGGACGCCAGGAAGAAGCGCCGCGACGAGTATCTGCTCGACTCCGCTCACCACGGGCTGAACATGAACCCGGAGGGCACGAAGCTCTGCGTCGCGGGGACGATGTCCGACTACGGGGCGATCGTCGACCGCGTCTCCTTCCGCCACACGATCGCCTCCCAGGGCACCAAGCCCTACTGGTCGACGAACGCCGGCGACGGCAAGCACTGCTTCATCTCCTACAGCGGCGACGACGCGGTCTCCGTGGTGAGCTACGAGACGGAGAAGGAGGTCGCCCGCATCCCGGTCGGCAACCACCCGCAGCGGATGCGCATGGGCCGGATCCTCGAGGAGGCGCTCGGCACCGCCCCGGCCCCCGGCCCGCCCGCGCGGCCCGCCCAGGGCAAGGAGGCGCTGCGCGTCTCGACCCGCCCGCGCCGCTTCGACGTCCGCCGCCCCTTCCGCGTCCGCGTGCGCGTGACCACGC
>JALYMV010000087.1 GCA_030773575.1 Actinomycetota bacterium | reverse complement strand
CCAATTGGGAGCAATTGCTACCGAACCGCTCCCCAACCCCAGGTCCGGGCTCGCAGGTCGCAGGGGTTCTCATGCGCGTGTCTTCGCACTCCGCAGGAGCGGTTACCCTGCAATCGGCTGTATTCGGTCCTGTTCGCGGTGAGTGGAGGTCGTGGGTTCGAGTCCCGGCGCTCCCGTAGGACAGAATCACAGAATCCGCGCTGCGCAGGGGTTTCTGCTTCGTGGGAGCGCTGCAGTGGGCGCGTGGTCTGGACGCAGAGCGGGTGTGGGCGCTTGAGGACTGCCGGCATGTGTCTGGCGTCTTGGAGCGCTTTCTCATCGGCGCGGCGAGCGGGTGCTGCGGATTCCGACGCACCTGACCGCGCCGCGCGCAAGAGCGCCCGCATGCGCGGCAACTCGGACTCGACCGACGCCCTGAACGTCGCCAGGGCGGCGCTGCAAGAGGGACCCGACAGCTTCCCGGCTGCGCACCTCGACGGGCCCGAACTCGATCTGCGGGTGCTCGTCGACCACCGCGAGCGGCTCGCTGGTCACCGCGTCGAGCTCAACAAGGCAGATCGCCTTCACGGGCCGCACGCACCGCGGCATCCCAACCATCCAGGACCGACTGCGAGGGCATCACCTCCCCCGCTCTGAGCACGGGACGCGGTCGTCATCGCGTGCATCCAAGGACGCCTGAAGGACGTGACGCCGCAGGAGTAGCCGATTTGCAGGCATTTCCGGGGCTCGAATCAGATGTAGTACATCGCCGCGCCCGCCGCCTGGTTCTCGCGCTCGACCACGTCGGCTACCGTGGCGCTCGCGAGCACGCCCCGGGCCGCGGCCGCCGCCTCGGCGAAGATGCCCTCCGCGCCGCCGCCGACGGGGCCGTCGAGCAGCTCGACGATCTCGAGCACGGTGATCGTCGACGGGTCCCGCGCGAACGCGTAGCCGCCCTTCACGCCGCGCTGGGAGCGCAGGACGCCGGCGCGGCGCAGGACGGCGAAGAGCTGCTCGAGGAACTGGACAGGGATGTCGCGGCGCCGGCCGAGCTCGCCGATCGGGACGGGGCCCGCGCCGCCGATGCGCGCCAGCTCCGCAAGGGCGCGCAGTGCGTAGGGCGACTTGGTGGTGATGGAGAGCATGCGAGGATCGGCATCGTATGGCAGCCGTCGGCCGGTTCGGACCGCCTCTGGCCCTGATGGCCGTCATCTTCGCCCTCTCCGCGCAGCCCGACCTGAACTCGGGCCTGGGCGGGTGGGACACCGTCCTGCGCAAGCTCGCCCACATGGTCGAGTTCGGGCTGCTGTGGTTCCTGTGGTGGCGGGCGCTCGGCTACGGCGACCCGCGCGCGGCGATCGCCGTCACCCTGCTCTACGCCGCCTCCGACGAGTTCCACCAGTCCTTCGTCGACGGCCGGGTCGGCTCGCCGGTGGACTTCGCGATCGACGCCGCGGGCGTCGGGCTGGCGGGGCTGGCGGTGTGGCTCAGAGCCAGCCGCGCTCGGAGGCCATGAGCACGGCCTGGGCGCGGTCCACGGCGCCGAGCTTGCCGTAGATGTTGTGCAGGTGGGTGCGGACGGTGCTCGTGGAGAGCGACATCTCGTGTGCGATCTGCTTGTAGACCAGCCCCTGCGCGAGGCGCTTGAGGACGTCCATCTCGCGGCTGGAGAGCGGCGAGGGCTCGACCGCGCGGGGGCGCTCGGTGGTCGCGTAGGGCAGGTCGTAGAGGACCGTCCGCAGGTCCGAGGGGCCGAAGCCGACGGCGCGGGAGGCCTTGAGCAGCTCGGCCGAGGCGACCGGCAAGCCCTGCGAGTAGAGAGCGACCATGTCGGCGAGGCGGACGAAGGCGGCATCGCTCTCGGCGTCGTCGGAGTGGTGGCGCTCGATCGCCGAGGCGATCGCGTTCGGGACGTTCCAGCGGCGGGCGAGGACGCCGCCGACCAGCGCGTGGTCGACGCCGAGCTCGCGGCGCTCGTTGTGCAGGCGCTCCTCGGGCGTGCGGGCGTTGCCGTGGACCTGGCGCGGATAGCCCGGGTAGGCGTGCATGAGCACGAGCTTGCCGACGTCGTGGAGCAGGGCGGTGACCAGCAGGCGGTCGCGGTGCGCGTATCCGGCGTGGGCGGCGAGGCGGTCCGCGGCGCGCTGGACGCTCACGGCGTGCAGGCGGAAGCGCTCGGGCACGGCGTCCCACGTCTTGCCGCGCTCGAAGAACTCGAAGACCTCGGCCTTGTCCGCGAGACCCTGGACGGCCTCGGGCGAGAGCACCTCGACCGCGCCGACGACGGAGTCGACCCTGCCGCGGTGGGCGCCCTCGAGGGAGTTGGCCAGGCGCAGGACGGAGATGACCAGGGCGACGTCGGACTCGACGGCCGCCACGACGGCGCCGGTCGAGGGGCGCTCCTCGGAGACCAGCGCGAGCAGCCGGTTGCGCGACTCGGCGAGAGCCGGGAAGACCTCGAGCGCCTCGAAGGCGGCGGTCAGGCGCTTGCCGTGGCCCTCGTTGCGGCGCGGGCCCATGGCGGCGTGCGGCGCCCGCTCAGGGGCGCGCGGCGGCACGGCACGCGGGGCGGCGGCGACGGCAGGCGGGGTCATGGTCGGGTCATCGGACACTGGACGCGGAAGCTGAGACGCGTTTTGCGTCCAGGCTTCGCTCGCACGGTATAGCGCGTAATCCAGACAACGTCACGTCCCGCACGAACCTGCCACCCCGACTGCGGCTCCGCCGGCGGGGGTCAGACGGCGGCGAGCGTGGCGCCGAGGCGCGCGAGCGTGCGCTCGCGACCCATCAGCGCCACCGTCTCGAAGATGCCCGGCGAGATCGTCGAGCCGGTGAGGGCGACGCGGATCGGCTGGTAGACCTTGCCGGCCTTGTAGCCGCCGTCCTCGACCACCCGCGTCAGCGCCGCCTCGACGCCCTCGGGCGTCCACGGCTCCTCCACCGCCTCGAGCGCCTCCCGTGCGGCGGCAAGCGCCTCGCGGGCTCCCTCGGCGCCGAGGACCTTCTCTCGCGCCTTCGGGTCGTCGACCGGCTCGTCGAAGAAGAACCCGGCCAGCGGCCAGAACTCCGCCAGCGTCGACATCTTCTCCTGGGAGATCGCCGCCGCGTCGCGCAGCCCGCTGCGCCCGGTCAGCGCCTCGAGCCGGGCGGTGAGGTCGTCGAGCGGGAGCTCGCGCAGGTAGCGGCCGTTGATGTGGCGCAGCTTCTGCTCGTCGAAGATCGCCGGGTTGCGCGAGACGCGCTCGATCGAGAACTTCTCCTTGAGCTCCTCCGTGGAGAAGAAGGTCGTCGAGTCGTCGTAGCCCCACCCGAGCAGCGCGAGGTAGTTGCGGACCGCCTCGGGCAGGTAGCCGGCGTCGCGCAGCTCCTGCACGGAGGCGGCGCCGTGGCGCTTGGAGAGCTTCTTGCCGTCGGGGCCGTGCAGCAGTGGGACGTGGGCGTAGACCGGCTCGGGCGCGCCGAGCGCCTTGAGGATCCGCAGCTGCTTGGGGGTGTTGGAGTAGTGGTCGGCGCCGCGGACGACATGGGTGATGCCGGCGTCGAGGTCGTCCACCACCACCGCGAGGTGGTAGACGGGCGTCCCGTCTGCGCGGGCGATGACCAGGTCGTCGAGCAGGGCGTTCTCGAAGCTCGACTCGCCGCGGATGACGTCGGTGACCACGGTCGTGCCGTCGTCGGGGATCCGCAGGCGGACCGCCCCCTGCCGCTCGTCGGCTCCCCGGAAGCCCGCCGCCCCGCCGTGTTCGGCCTTGTAGGCCTTGATCTCCTCCGGCCCGGCCGTCGAGCGGTAGGCGTGGCCGCCGGCGATGAGCTGCTCGACCACCTCGGCGTGGCGCTCGGCGCGCTGAGACTGGAGGACCGGCTCGCCGTCGTAGTCGATCTCGAGCCACTCGAGCGCCTCGAGGATCTGGGCGACGTTCTCGGGCGTCGAGCGCTCGCGATCGGTGTCCTCGATGCGGAGCACGAACTGGGCGTCCGCACCCCGCCCGCGGGCCAGGAGCCAGTTGTACAGTGCCGTCCTCGCGCCCCCGATGTGGAGGGCGCCCGTCGGCGAAGGAGCGAAGCGCACGCGCATGTCGGAGACCATGGCAGACGTCGCGCGATGCTGATCGGCGCCCACGTCTCCCCCGCCGGCGGACCCGCCAAGGCGGTGCAGCGCGGGGTCGAGGCGACCTGCAACTCGATCCAGATCTTCAACCAGAACCCGCGGGCCTGGAAGCCGCGAGAGTACTCGGCCGAGGAGGTGGCCGGCTTCCGCGCCGCGATGGCCGGCTCGGACGTCGATGCGCTGCTCATCCACGCCGTCTACCTGCTCAACTGCGCGTCGGAGGACGCAGAGATCCGCGGCAAGTCGCTGAGCTCGCTGATCGCCTCTCTGCGGGCGGGCGCCGCGCTGGGCGCCCACGCGGTCGTCCTTCACCCGGGGTCGGCCCTGAAGGACGGCGGACCGGCGGATGCGGCGCTCGCCCGCGCGGCGGAGACGATCGCCGAGGCGCTGGCCGGATCGGAGGAGTGCCCGCTGCACCTCGAGGACACCGCGGGAGCGGGCGGCACGCTGGGGCGCTCCTTCGAGGAGCTCGCGCGGCTCATCGAGATGGCCGGGGGGGACGAGCGGCTGGGGATCTGCCTGGACTCGTGCCACCTGTACGCATCGGGCTATGACGTGCGCACCGCCGAGGGGCTGGCCGGCGTGCTCGACGAGTTCGACGCGGTCGTCGGCCTGGACCGCCTCGGCTCCCTGCACGTCAACGACTCCCAGACGGGCCTGGGCGCCAACCGCGACCGCCACGCCGTCATCGGCGAGGGCCAGCTCGGGCGCGTGGGCTGCGCGGCCTGGCTGTCGGAGCCGCGCTTCGAGGGGCTGCCGTGCGTCATGGAGACGGCTGGCAAGGGCGGCAAGGGCCCGGCCGTCGCCGACCTGGACCTCGCGCGCGAGCTGCGCGCGGAGGGGCTGGCCGCCCGTTCGGCGGGCTGAGCCCGTACTCTCGGTCCATGGCCGATACCCGTCTCACCCGCCGCGAGCGCGAGCAGCGCGCCTACCTCTCGGGCCTCGTCGCCGGGGGCGGCGCGCTCGCGACCGTCGTCACCCTCGTCCTGTCCATCATCGGAGTCGTGGGCTTCGGGATCGTGCTGCTCTGCGCGATCGTCACCGTGGTGGCCGGGCTGCTGTTCCGCCGTTCGGTGACGTAGCGGCGCCGACCGCCCTTGGCGGTGCGACACTCTTCAGCGTGACGGTCGGCCGGACCGCCGGAGGGCTCGCGGCCTCGGCCGCCGTGGCGCTCGCGGTCGCGCTGCCGGCGCCCGCCGCGGCGCTCAGC
>JALYMV010000086.1 GCA_030773575.1 Actinomycetota bacterium | reverse complement strand
CTCGCGGTGCGCGCGCCGCGGCTCGGGCACGTCCTGGTCGACCTCGGCGAGATCCGCGAGCGCGCGACGGTCGACGTGGACGAGCCGGTCGACGTCGCCGCGCTGCCCTGGCCGGAGCCGGCGGACTGGGTCGCCCGGATCGGGGCGAGCCCGCTGGTCGGCGAGGGCCGCCCGCTGCGCCTCGAAGGGAGCGCGCTCTACCTCGACCGCTACTGGCGCGAGGAGCAGCAGGTCGCGGCGGACCTGGCCGGGCTGGCCGAGCCCGGCGAGGTCGACACGGGCGTCCTGGCTGCCGGGATCGGGCGCCTCTTCTCCGGCGAAGACGCCGACGACGACCAGAAGGTCGCCGCGGCCACCGCCGTGCTCCGCCGGCTCGCGGTGGTGGCCGGCGGCCCGGGCACCGGCAAGACCACGACCGTCGCCCGGATCGTCGCGCTGCTCGAGGAGCAGGCGGCCGCCCGCGGAGCCGCTCCTCCGCTCGTCGCGCTCGCGGCGCCCACCGGCAAGGCCGCCGCCCGGCTCCAGGAGGCGGTCCACGAGGAGGCGGCGCGCCTCGACATTTCGGAAAGCGTCCGCGCCCGCCTGCTCGCTCTGGAGGCGTCGACCCTCCACCGCCTGCTCGGCTGGAAGCCCGGCAGCCACAGCCGGTTCCGCCACGACCGCGGCAACCGGCTGCCCTACGACGTCGTCATCGTCGACGAGACCTCGATGGTCTCGCTCTCGCTGATGGCCCGGCTCGTCGAGGCCGTGCGCCCGGAGGCGCGACTGGTCCTCGTCGGCGACCCCGGCCAGCTCACATCGATCGAGGCGGGCGCCGTGCTGGGCGACATCGTCGGGTCGGCCGCGGGTGCGCCCCGGATGAGCGCGAGCGCGCGGGCGGCCGTTGCGGAGGCAAGCGGGGTCAGCGTGGACGCCGACGGCGGGTCGCACGCGGCCGGCGGCAGCGCGATCGGCGACGGGATCGTCGTCCTCCGCCGCATCCACCGGTTCGGCGGCGGGATCCAGCGACTCGCCGAGGCGATCCGCACCGGCGACGCCGACCGCGCGATCGACGTGCTCAGCAGCGGATCCGACGACATCCTCTGGATCCCCGTCGACCCAGGGGAACCGAACGCGCTCGACCAGCTGAAGCCCGTCCGCGACGGCGCCGTCGCCGCCGGCCGAGCCGTCATCGAAGCCGCCCGCGCAGGCGACGCGATCGCCGCCCTCGAGCACCTCGGCTCGTTCCGCGTCCTCTGCGCCCACCGCCGCGGCCCCTACGGAGTCGCGACGTGGATGCCCCGGATCGAGTCATGGCTCGCCGCCGAGATCCCCGGCTTTGCATCGGAGGGGCCCTGGTACGTCGGCCGCCCGCTGCTCGTAACGGAGAACGACCACGCCATCCGGCTGTACAACGGCGACACGGGGGTCGTGGTCACGTCCCCGAACACCGGTCGGCCGGCGGCCGGCTTCGAACGGCGGGGCGAGGTCGTGACCTTCAGCCCGACGCGGCTTGCGGCGGTGGAGACCGTCTACGCCATGACGGTGCACAAGAGCCAGGGGTCGCAGTTCGGGACTGCTGCGGTGGTGCTCCCGGATCCGGCGTCGCCGATTTTGACGCGGGAGCTGCTCTATACGGCGGTCACGCGTGCGGAAACGCGGCTGATCCTTGCTGCGGCAGACGAATCGATCCGCTCCGCGGTGAGCCAGCCGATCGCGCGCGCGTCCGGTCTTCGAGAGCGGCTATCGCAGTGAATCGGCAGGCGCCTGACGCCGCGGGTCTCGTCGAGAGGGAGCAGCTTCCGGGTCGGCTGGCCCTGGTGCGAGATTCGACCTGCAGGCGGCCTGGAAAGGAGAGGTGATCGGCGGCACGACGCCTGTCGGACAGCGGCGCCACCAGTCGCAGTAGACGCAGTGCTCGACCGGATACGGATACGGGTACGGCGGCTCGGCGCCGGCGGCGAGTCCCCGAAGCAAGCGGTTGCGAACCCGGCGCACGTAGGCGTCGAACTCGCGGTAGCGGAAGGACGGCTGCTCTCGGTCGCCGAGGACGAGGTGCATGAGCTCCGGCATCCGCCCCGGACCCCGCTAGAGCAGTCGCTTCTAGGGGGACCGACCTGACACGAAGATCCTGCTACTGCCAACCCACTCTCAACGCGCGTTGAGAGTGGGTTTTCAGTAGCTCATCGGGCGTCGATCTCCCAATATGCCCGCGGGTCCTTCGCGCTCTTGCCGACCCAGCGGATCACGCCGGCGTCCTGCAGCGATTGGAGGATCCGAAGGGCGTAGGGACGGGAGCGCCCCAGCGTGTCGGCCACCTCTCCGGTGCTCAGCCGTCCCGCGTCCCGGAGCACCGCCGAGATGGTGCGCGCGTCGGGCGTGAGCTGCCCGTCGAGCGCCTGCTGCACCGGCTCGCCGCTGAGCAGCAGCCGGACGCCCGCCGCGGATTGGCGGTAGACCGGTGCCTGAAGCCCCGAGAGACGCATCTCCTCAAAGATGCGGCGGATTCCCTCGCCGAGCTCCTGGCCGAAGTGCAGGTCGGCGCACACGCGCGCGATGCGCGGGTTGCGCGCGTAGCGCGGAGCATCCAGCGGGTCGGTGAGGTCGACGATGCCCGGAAACCGTCCCGGGCTCGTGATCTCTATGCGGTCGTCGAACAGCTCGACGCGGATGTGGTCCCCACCCAGGCTGTAGGACCGATGCACGACCGCGTTGACGACACCCTCGAGCCATGCGTCGTCGGGGACCAGCGGAACGTCACCGAAGCGGCCGTCACGACCGAGCGCCCGTCGCGACGGCGCCAGCTGCCTGATGCGGTCGCGTGCTGCGTCGAGCACGTACGGGATCGGACCCTCGAAGCGCTCGTCGGAGACGAGCTGCTGGCGTGCCCCGCTCCCGCGCTCGCTGCCGCGATAGCGGAGCACGCGGACGAAGGCTTCCGGGAGCCACGTCTGCGGATGCTCCGCGAAGAGCAGGCATCCAGCCACCGTGAGAGTCCCATCCTCGGCGAGACCGCGGGCGCGGAGCAGCCGCGTGACATCCGAGGCACCGGTGGCCGCGAGGTAGTGCCCCACCAGCTCTCGGTCGACGTGATCCACCGGAGCCAGCGTCGGCCGCGCCTCGTAGGCGTCATGCCCCCGGTCGAAGGTCAGCTCCTGCCGCTGCGCGAACGTCAGGCGCCGGTTCTCGTCCCCGACCCGGAGGAAGACCTCGTCCCTGGCGTTCGCGTGAACGACGCTTGCGCTGGGACGGATCTCGAAGATGAGCAGATGCTCGCCATCCCCGCAGGGCAGCAAGCGAGAGGGCGCCGCCACGGTCGGAGCGGTACGGTCGATCGACGCCTGCTGCAGATCGTTGACGCCACGCCCGAGGCCCGACACACCTTCGACTTGACCATCGTGGAGCCCGACGACGAGGATTCCGCCATCCGCGTTGGCGAACCCCACGAGCGCATCGGCCAGCGCGCCAGGCTTGATCCGCGCCGACTTGCGCTCGAACCACTGATCCTCCGGCAGGCGCAGCAGCGCTCCGGCGACCTCGTCGGGCGGCAAGGCAAGGGCTCTGTCGACGTCCGCGCTTGGCACTCTACTCTCAACGGGTTAGAGTAGATGCTAGTGGCGACGGCTGTCCACCTCCCGCGCCAGGCACGATGAAGGCCGCCTGGGTTCAGGTCACGCCCTCGGAGTTCCCGTGGGAACGAGAGGCGCTGGCCTTCCTCAAGGAGCGCTTGCCCGACCACGAGCCGTACCGGGCGTGGGCGAACTTCGAGTTCCTCATCGACGGAGCAGTCAGCGAGGTCGACGTCCTGGTCGTCGCGCGCAAGGGCCTCTTCCTCATCGAGATCAAGAGCTGGCCGGGAAGGATCGCCGGTGACGCCGGGACCTGGCAATGGACGCCGCCCGACGCGGTCGACCCCCCGGCTACGCGACAACCCGTACGTCCTGGCCAACCGGAAGGCGAAGCGGCTCAAGACCCTTCTGGCTCGGCAGAAGGTCATGCGCGGCAAGCGAGTGCCGTTCGTGCAGCCGCTGATCTTCCTCTCGGATCCGACGCTCCGTGTCACCCTCGACCCAGAAGCGCGCTTCGGCGTCGCGGGCCGCGACGCGGCGGACGGAGATGCAGCGTCCCAACCCGGCGGCCTGCCCGGGGTGGTCGCCACGCTCACGAAGCCGACGGGGGAGGAGCAGCAGCGCCTCGGGGACCGGGTCATCGACCGCCCGACGGCCAAGCTCATCGCGACCGCTCTCGACCAGGCCGGGGTCCGCCCCTCTCAGCGGCGGCGGCAGGTCGGTGACCTCGAGCTCCGCGAGCTCCTCGACGAGGGAACGGGCTATCAGGACCACGTGGGCGTCCACCCCCGCCTCCCGAACGTCCAGCATCGGGTGCGGATCTACGGGACCTCCGATCTCGCGACCGACGAGCAGCGCGAGCAGCTGGCCCGGGCGGCGAGGCGGGAGTACGAGCTGCTCCGCCTGAACGTTGTCAGGTGCAGCTCGATGGCCATGGCAACGTGGCCCTGTCAGCGCCGGAGCTGCGCGCGCTGAGGCGACCCTCGTTGACGCCCGGGTCGGCATCGCCGCCGTCCCGTGACCGCGCCGCGCGGCCGCCGGGCGCGTTAAGCCGCGGGGCGATCGGCGTCGCGCAGCAATTCGGCGACGACGTCGCTCGGCTTCTGCCCGCGAGCCTCCGCGAGGCGTTCCAGCCGCTGGGCGTCTTCGCCTTCGACGCTGAGCAGGATCCTGAGCTTGGCGTCGGGACCGCCGGTATGGCGCTCCAGATCTCGTGCGTCGAGCTGTCGCAGGTCGGTATCGAAGTCGCCGGGCTGCGGGTCGGGCGCTGTCCAGGGATCGGTGCTCATCGCTACCTGTCCAACAGGGTACGCTCGGCATCAGTCGAGCTCCAGCCCGTGACAATCAGCAGGTGGTCGGCTCGAGGGTGCGCTCGATCACCAGGGTCAACACTCGACCGCCGTCGGTCGTCCCGATCATCAGCCGTCGGTCGCCGGGCCCGGTGCCGCCGGCGCGGGGCTTGCGTGCGGTGACGTGGCGGTTGCGCGCGAGTTGTCCGGCCTCGTCTGCCGACATGCTCCGAGCGCCCGCTTGGCTAAAGGCACGCACACCAGACGTCCTGCCCCGAGAGCTTCGCACCACCCAGATTGGCGTAGTCACGCCGCGACGCCCGTGAGCTTGTCGAGCGCGAGCGGGGGGCAGCGGACCCGCCCGCTCGAGAAGCGGCCGACCGGGCGCGGCAGCCGGACGGTGGCCGCCTGGTCGTCGACCTCGATGACAGTTCCGTGCAGCCCGGCGAGGTACCGCGGGCTGACCGCGTGGTTGATCCGAACTTCGTCGCCCACGCGGAGAACCGCGAGTGCGGTGGCGGAGCGGACCGTGTGCAGCAGTCGTCGGCGCGCGTCAACCGCCCCGGCGAGCGCGGTGAGGTGATCGTCGAGCTTCCCGTCGGCAATAGCGTCGAGCAGCGAGCGTTCGCGGGTTAGGTCGTCGGTGGAGTGATGCCGTCGGCTGCGCTTGCCCATGCCCCGAGAGGATGCCGTTGTCGCCGGACCGATTCCACGAGCTGGTCAGGCTGCGACGGCGAACCCGTCGCTGCCGACCGTCTCCTTGAGCGCCCGCATCACCGCGATCGGATCGTCGTGAGGCCCGGGCACGTACAGCGGACGGCCCCGCTGCCCGAACGTGATCGCACAGGGTCCCTCGAGGTCGCCGAGATGGCCGCGCGCCGCCGCAAAATCGGGATGCGGCTCGAACCCGAGGCCGGCGGCGAACGCCACCGCGCCGTGTACGAGATGCTGCGCGAGCTCGATCGGCACACGGAGCGCCGGGCTGGGAAACGCCATGAAGTACGCGCGCGCGAACGGAGCGAGCTGGCGTTTGCGCATCGGCTCGGGCCCGATGACGTTCTTCACGCCGAGGCAGAACGTGTCGACGAGGTAGCCGCAGACGCTGATGCGATCGTGGCGGCCCGCCCGCGCGACGAGCACGAGGGCGATGCCCGCGGGGCCGTCAGGGCCGAGATCGACGTCATCCCACCCGTCGCGCCGCTCGACGATCAGCTCGCGACTCCACGCGGGGCTGATCCAGCAGCCGACGAGATCGCCTCGCTCGATCGGCACCTCCGGCGCCTCCGCCGCGATCTGGCGCACAAGCGGCGCGATCGTCGCCGGGCGAACGCCGAGCGCACGCGCGATCACCTTCGGCGGCGCGCCGCCGGCTCGCATCCGACGCACTTCGTCAAGCAGCTCTCGATCGGTCATGCCTCAGAAGTGCAGCGCGTTGCCCGGACGGCTCGCCGCGCCCGCGAGCTCGGCTGCGCTCAATCGTGCTCAGCCGGGGGCAGCCAACCGGCGCGGACATCCGCCGCGTGGGTCGGAACACGGCGTACTCGGAGGCGACCGTTCGCAGCGACGTTGCCGTGTCGCTTCAGCTCAGATGTGTCGGCTCTCCGCCGCCACTCGGTGCGCCGGAGCGGGGTGCAGAATCCGGACGGTGACTCGAGCGGACACCGAGGCGGCGATCCGTGCCGCCGAGGAAGAGGTCGCCAGGCTGGCGGCGCATCACCAGGCCGCCCAGCGGCGCCTGCGCGAGCTCCGGGAAGCGGCTGAGACTGCGACGGAGCCGTCGGAGGAACGCCCCTGGAGGCCGCTGACAGCCGCGGGCAAGATCGAGCTGTTCAGCTCCTTGTTCCGCGGGCGCGATGACGTCTTCGCCGTGCGCTGGGAAAGCCGAAAAGGACGCGCGGGCTACTCGCCGCAATGCGCGAACGAGTGGAAGCCGGGCGTGTGCGACAAGCCTCGCGTCCGCTGCGGCGCCTGCCTGAATCAGGCGTTCGCGCCGGCGGACGGGCGTGCGATGCGCGATCACCTGCAGGGACGGATCGTGATGGGTCTGTACCCGCTGCTCGAGGACGACACGTGCCGCCTGCTGGCGATCGACCTGGACGGCGAATCGTGGCCGGCCGACGTCAGGGCCCTGCGCGACGTCTGCTCAGACGTCGGGCTGGCGCCGGCTGTCGAGCGGTCGCGGTCGGGCGCCGGCGCTCACGTCTGGCTGTTCTTCTCGGAGCCGGTGGCCGCGGCCGACGCCCGCTCGCTGGGGACGCTGCTGCTGACGCGCGCGATGGCACGCTCGCCGACGCTGACGATGGACTCCTACGACCGTTTGTTTCCCAGCCAGGACACGCTCCCAGCGGGCGGCTTCGGAAACCTCATCGCCCTGCCGCTGCAGCGGGCCGCCCGCGATCAGGGCAACAGCGAGTTCCTCGATGAGCACCTCGATCCCCATCCGGATCAGTGGACCTTCCTGGCCTCGATTCCGCGGATCAGCCGGCCGCAGCTGCGGGACCTGGTGGCCGAGGAAGGCGCGACGGAGGCGCTCGGCGTCATCGATCCCTCCCGCGATGACCGAAGGCCATGGCGTCCGGCGCGACCGTTGACCGACCGGCTGGCGATGGTCGATCTGCCGCGACGAGTGCGGGCCACGCTCGCTGACCGCCTCTACGTCGAACGCGACGGGATGCCGGCGCCGCTCCTCGATGCCGTGCGCCGTCTGGCGGCGTTCGCCAACCCGGAGTTCGGCGAACGCCAGGCGATGCGCCTGTCGACCGCGCTCACACCTCGCCTGATCACGTGCTTCGAGCTGCTTCCACACCACGTCGCTCTCCCGCGCGGGTGCGTCGAGGCGGTGGCCGCGCTTCTCGCAGATCTCGGCGTAACGCTCGAGCTCGCCGACGAACGCGCCCCCGGCTCGCCGCTCGGCGCCTCATTCGGCGGCACGCTGCGCGAAGAGCAGGCACTCGCCGTGCGCGAACTGCTGGACTACGAGATCGGCGTGCTGTGCGCTCCGCCCGGGGCGGGCAAGACCGTGATGGGGGCGCACATGATCGCCGCCCGCGACCGGTCGACGCTCGTCCTCGTCCACCGCAAGCCGCTCGTCGAGCAGTGGGTCGAGCGGCTGCGCGAGTTCCTCGAGCTCGGCGAGCGCGACATCGGCGTGATCGGCGGCGGACGGCGCAAGCCGACCGGCGAGCTCGACGTCGCGACCGTCCAGAGCCTCGCACGCTCCGGGATCGACGCCACGCTGCTGGCCTCGTACGGTCATGTCGTCGTCGACGAGTGCCACCACGTGCCCGCCGTCTCGGTCGAGCGCGTCCTCGCCGGTTGCCCGGCGCGGTTCATCACCGGGCTCACCGCCACCCCGTACCGCCGCGACGGGCACCAGCCGATCATCGCGATGCAATGCGGCCCCGTCCGGCACACCGTCGGCGACGCGGCGGAGACGGGACTGGCGCTGCGCGTCGTGCGACGCGACACGCCATTCGACGCCGCCGTGTTGCCTTCCGATGCGGCGATCCAGGAGATCTACTCGGCGCTGGCGGCCGACGAGGAGCGCACCGAGCTGATCGTCCGAGACACGCGTCAGCTGCTCGAGGACGGTCGAGTCCCGCTCGTCCTCACCGAGCGACGCGAGCACCTCGAGCGTCTCGCCGCGAGGCTTCGAGCCCACGTGCCGACGGTCGTGATGCTGCATGGCGATGTCCCGCCGCGCAAGCGCCGCGAGTCACTCGCGCGGCTCGGGGAGATCCCGGCCGACGAGCCGCGAGTGCTGGTGGCCACCGGGCGCTTCCTCGGCGAGGGCTTCGACGATCCACGGCTCGACACGCTGCTGCTCACGATGCCGATTGCCTGGAAGGGGACCGTGGTGCAGTACGCCGGGCGCCTGCACCGGCCACACGCGGGCAAGCGCGACGCCTGCATCTACGACTACGTCGATGCCGAGGTCCCCGTCCTCCGGCGCATGTTCGCCAAGCGCGCTCGGTCATACCGCGCGATGTCCTACGCCGTCGACGGCGCCTGATCAGGTACTGAAGCCGGCCGAGCGCCGGCCGGCATCGCCCGCTGCGATCGACCGCCACGCGACCATCACGCCCGCGGGCGGGCGCGAGGACGCGATCCGGCTGCTCGACAGCCACGCCGCGCAGCAGAGAACGGCCACCGCGGACACTCGTGCCCGCCGGTGACACCGCGCCCACCAACCGTGGACTCGTAGGTACTCGACGGACCTGGATGCGGGACCAGCAGGGGCCCACAACGGAGTACCTTCCACGCCATGGGCATCGACGTCGTCGATCTCCCGTCCGCCGCCGCCCGCCTCGGTGATCTGACCGCGCGCGAGCGAGAGGTCCTCGCTCTCCGAGGAGGGCCTGACCTCGCGCGAGGTCGTCGAGCGGCTCTCGTTGAGCGAGTCGACCGTGTACCACGTGGTCGCCGACCTCCTCGATGCGGTCGAGTACCGCACGGTGACGACGAACGCCGACGACATCCACGGCCGGGCCGGGACGCGCCCGGCGACGGCGGACGAGGTCGCCGCGTTCCACCGCGAGTTCGGGCCGTTCACCACCGACGGCGAGGGATGACACTCGGTGCCAGGCGGCTCGCGGCATGCCCGCGTCCGCTTTGACGAGCATGCCTTCGCGGAGGACCTTGCGCGGCTCAGCCCGGCCGGGCGGGAGGTCTGCTCACGCGCGCGCGAGGACTTCGACTGCGGCGGCGTCCCCCTCGATCGCCTGCGCGCATGTGCGGTCGAGCATCCGGCGGGCACAAGCCTCCCCGGCTGCCTCAAGGTCTACGTGCCCGGCTGGGACGGCCAGTGGCGGAACGTGTTCCAGATCGCGCGTGACCAGAGCGGTCCACTGCTCAGCTTCCTCGCCGCGGGCGTCGGCCACCAGCCACGCGGTGCTCGAGCCCCGAACGCATACGGATCGCTCACCGCCGCCTTCACGGGCGCTGGCCCCGGCGACGCTCGTGAGCGCCGCCCCTCAGTCCCACCTGTCAGGTGGCAGCCAGTCCAGCCGCCGGGCGATTGAGCCGACCGGCGGCAACACCGGGATCGGGCTTCCCGGGACTCCGGGCACATCATCACCCGCACCCAGTTCTCACTGCTGGTGACCGTCGTCGTGCTGTCGGCGATCGTGCCGACAGCTATCGCGCAGCGCTGGTTTTCACCCGACGCCGCAGCCGAGACTGCCGCCGAACGAGCCGGCAGTGCGGGTCACCCGCAGGCACCGAAGCCCATTCCGGCCGCGGAGAACGCAGGAGCCCCTACGACTTCACCAACGTGCTCGTCCCCGTCGACGGCTCCGAAGGCTCCCTGAAGGCACTCGACGCCGCGATCTCCCCGTGCGCGGTCCTCGGGGCGCAGCTGACCGCCCTGGCAGTGGAAGGCAAGCTCCCCGTCTACCCCGCGTCGCTCGGCGAGGTCGACGAGGTCAAGCACGAGAAGGACGAGTACTTCAAGGGCGTCCTCAAACGCGCCGCCTCCGAGGCCGCCGCGCGCGGCGTGGAGGCACGCACCGACCTGATCGCCGGCCACGCCGCCGAGGTCATCAGCCACTACGCCCGCGCGCACGGCCACGACCTGATCGTGATCGGCCACCGCGGCCACTTCCTGGGCGACTATCTGCTCGGCTCGACCGCCGACCGCGTCGCCCACCACGCCCACTGCCCCGTGATGGTCGTCCGCTGATGCTGGAGATCACCATCCCCGGCGGCAACGAACTCCGCCTGGAGCACCTGCTGCTGGACGTAAACGGCACGCTCACCGACCGCGGCCAGCTGATCGACGGCGTCGCAACACGGCTCGAGCGCCTGAGCGAGAGCTTGGAGCTGCACCTGCTCACCGCAGACACGTTCGGGACCGCCGAGGCGATCGCATCGGAGCTCGGTGGGCGGTTCCAGCGCGTGAGAACCGGCGACGAGAAGCAGGCTCTGATGGCGCAGCTCGGGTCTGGGTCCTGCGTCGCGATCGGCAACGGGGCCAACGACGCAGCGATGCTCCGCGACGCCGCTCTCGGCATTGCTGTGGTTGGCCCGGAGGGGCTCGCCGCATCGGCCGCTGGCGCGGCACATGTCCTAACTCTGTCGATCAACGCGGCGCTCGATCTGCTGCTCGACCCGGTCGCGCTGACCGCGACGCTGCGGCCATGAGCGACCGCGATCGCACGGTCTTCGCGGCGATCGTGGCCACCGTCGGTGGATACTCGGCGCGCTGTAAGCCGTGCTGATCGGTCCCGGGCTGCTGGACTATCCGAGTGAACGCAAGCAGGAGGACGATGAGCGATGACCGAGCACGAGCCGCGGGAGGTGACGCGAGCAGCAGCGCGCGGTCGCCGACGCCGGCTGGGACGGATGCTCGCACCGCTCGCCGTGCTGCTGCTCGTCGTTGGCGCGTGGCTCGCTGATGAGGACGGAGCTGCCGGCGCAGTCGGACTCGTCGCCCTCGCCCAAGGCATCGGGCTCGCGGTGGCCGTCGTGTCGTTCCTGCTCGGACACAACCCTCTGTCGAAGGAGTAGAGACGGGTGATGCAGGTGGACCGCCGCGAGCTGGCGGCGATCTTCGCGGGTGGCTTCATCGGGGCCGCAGCCCGCGGGATGCTCGCCGAGGCGCTACCCGCCAACGCCGGCGAGTGGCCCTGGGCGACGCTGATCGTGAACGTCCTCGGCGCGTTCCTGCTGGGTTACTTCGTGACGCGGTTGCAGGAGCGCGTGCCGCTGTCGGCCTACCGCCGGCCGCTGCTGGGCACCGGCCTGTGCGGGGCCCTGACCACCTTCTCCACGATGCAGCTCGAACTGCTCCGGATGCTCGACGCCGAGCGATACGCACTCGCGATCTCATACGCCTTGGCCAGCGTGTTCTTGGGGTTCGCCGCCGTGGCGATGGCGACCAACCTCGTGCGCCGCGCACGCATCAGCACATGAGCGCCGGAGTCATTCTCGGCGTGGGGCTGCTGGGCGGAGTCGGTGCGATCGCACGCTTCCTGCTCGACGGCGCGGTCTCCGGCCACCTGGGACGCGACTTTCCCTACGGCACGCTCGCCGTCAACCTCACCGGCTCGCTGCTGTTCGGCGTGCTCGTCGGCGCGGCGCTCGACACGGACGATCTTCGACTGGCCGGCACCGGGCTGATCGGGGCGTTCACCACGTTCAGCACATGGGCGTTCGAGAGCCATCGGTTGAGCGAGGACGGCCAGGGGTCACTGGGCGCGCTGAACTTCGCGGTCAGCATCCTGTTGGGCGTCGCCGCCGCCTGGCTGGGACGGGAGATCGGGATGACGCTGTGAACGAGGATTGCCTCAAGCTCACGATCTACTTCGGCGAACGCGACCGCGCCAACGGCGGCTTCCTCGCCGACGCCCTCACCGACATCTGCGCGCGCCACGAGCTCCAGACGAGCCTCGTCCTGCGCGGCGTCGAAGGCTTCGGGGCCAAGCACCACCTCCACACCGACCGGCTGCTCACGCTCTCCGAGGACCTGCCCCTGGTCGCGGTCGCCGTCGACTCCACTGCTCGCATTCGAGCAGCGCTCGACGAGGTCAACGAGCTGTCCTTCGACGGGCTGGTGACGCTCGAGCGGGCGCGCATGCTCACCGGCCAGATCGGCAGCGTCGAGCTGCCCGCCGATCTGCACGAGGCCACCAAGCTCACCGTCTACGTCGGCCGGCAGGAACGCGCGGCCGGCAAGCCGGCCTACGAAAGCGTCGTCGACCTTCTCCACGGTGCGGGCGTCGCCGGCGCCACCGTCCTGCTCGGCGTCGACGGCACCGCCCACGGCGTCCGTCAGCGCGCGACGTTCTTCGGCCGCAACGCCCAAGTGCCGCTGATGGTGATCGCCGTCGGCGACGGCCACCGCATCGCCCAGACCCTCCCCCGGCTCGGCGGCATCCTCGAAAGGCCGCTGATCACCCTCGAGCGCGTGCGTGTGTGCAAGCGCGACGGGGCCAAGCTCGCCGAGCCGCGCCAGCTCCCACAGACCGACGAAAGCGGACTCGGGATCTGGCAGAAGCTGATGGTCTACGCCGGCGAGCACGCCCGCCACGAAGGGCACCCGCTCTACCACCAGATCATCCGCGAGCTACGCGCCGCCGGCGCCTCCGGGGCCACCTGCCTGCGCGGCATCTGGGGCTACCACGGGGACCATCGACCGCACGGCGACTCCTTCTGGCAGCTGCAGCGCCGCGTCCCCGTCCTCACGGTCGTCGTCGACACGCCCGATCGCATCCGGCAATGGTTCACGATCGTCGACGAGCTCACCGACGAGACCGGACTCGTCACCAGCGAGATGGTGCCCGCCTTCCGCACCACCGGGCCCGAGATCCGCCGCGGCGGGCTGCGTCTCGCGAAACGGATCCCGTAGCACTATCGCGGCTTGCGGGCCCGGATGATCGCCGAGGCCGCCGAGCGGTGCACCCGATGGGTCTCACGGATCTCGATCTCCGCCAGCCCGGCGTCGCGCAGTCCCCCCTC
>JALYMV010000085.1 GCA_030773575.1 Actinomycetota bacterium | reverse complement strand
GGGTCGACCCAGCCGCCCGCCGCGCCCGTCCACAGGTCCACCAGCAGCCACGCCGACGCGGCCACGGTCAGCGCACCGAGCACCGCGCCGGCGCGCGGCGCGTAGCGCAGCCCCCACGCGGTGAGCGCCGCCGCGCACGGCAGCGCGGCGACCAGGTGGCGGCCGGGGAACCAGAAGCCGAACATCGTCGGCGCGCCGAACGCGGCCACGACCACCTGCCCGAGGCAGACCGCCAGCACGAGCGCCGCGGCGATCTCGAGGTCGAGGCGCTCGGGCAGCAGCGTCGCGAGCCGCTCGCGGCGCGAGCGCCACAGCAGCCAGACCGCGAAGAAGGCGAGCGCGAGAACCGGCGCCCAGCGCAGCAGCCCGTACTCGCGGTCCACCCACAGCGCCGTCAGCCGCGGCAGCCGCTCGAGGTAGCCGGCCGGGAAGGCGGCGTCCGTGGCGGTCTGGCCCGGGTCGTCGGCGGCGTAGGGGGTGGGCCCGCCGTAGAGGAGGTCGTTGACCGCCACGTAGAGCACGAGGGAGGCGAACATCACCTCGCCGACCCCGAGCGCCGCCACCCGCCGCCCGCGCCGCCCCACCCAGCGGACGAGCGCGATCGCCACCGGGATCGCCGGGATGACGTACTTCGTCCCCAGCCAGGGCAGAACGGCGAGCATGACCGCGCCGCCGTACGCGTAGCGCAGCCGCGGCGACTCGCGGACCCGCAGCGCGCAGAGCACGGCTCCCGCCAGGAGCGCCCCGGCGGCGAGTTCCGGATAGACCGTCGCCGAGTAGGCGAGCGCCGGCGGCGAGAGCGCGACGAGCAGCACGCCGCCCGTCGCCCACGGCTCGGGCACGAGCCGGCGGGCGAGCAGGGCGGCGAGCACGAAGGCGAGCGCGGCGAGCGCCGCCATCAGCCCCTCGACCGCCACCGCGCCGCCGAGCGCGTACACCGGCACGATCAGCAGCGGGAAGCCGACGCCGTGCGGCTCGTGGACCCGGCCCCCGGTGCGCCGGCCGTGGACGTCGAGGACGTACGGATAGAAGCGCTCGTAGCCGCGCTCGGCGTACTGGTCGGCGAGGTCGACGTCGCCGTCGGCGACGATCGACTCCGCCGTCAGGAGGTAGTGCGGCTCGTCACCGCCGTAGCCGGAGGTGCCGAATGCCCCGATGCCCAGCGTGCTCGCATAGAGCACGAGCAGGCCGAGCCAGAGAGCGAGCCAGCGCACCCGGTCGAGGCTATGCGTTCGCGGCTTCAGGCCCCCAGTGCTCGCGCGATGACCATCTGCTGGACCTCGTCCGTGCCCTCGCCGATCGTGAGGATCTTCGCGTCGCGGTAGAAGCGGCAGACGGGGTACTCCTCGATGTAGCCGTAGCCGCCGTGGATCTGGACGGCCTCCTCGGTCGCGCGGACCGCCAGGCGGCCCGTCTTGAGCTTGGCCTGGGCGGCGGTCAGCGTGAAGTCGCGCCCCTGGTCCTTGAGCCGGGCGGCCTTGTAGGTGAGCAGGCGGGCGGCCTCGATCTCGGTGGAGAGGTCGGCGAGCTTCGCCTGGATGGCCTGGAACTTCGAGATCGACTGGCCGAACGCCCTGCGCTCCTTGGCGTAGGCGAGCGCCTGGTCGAGCGCGCCCTGGGCGAGGCCGACCCCCATCGCCGCCACCCCGATGCGCCCGCCGTCGAGGATCTTGAGGAACTGCTTGAAGCCGGCGCCGCGCGGACCGAGCAGGTTCTCCTCCGGCACGCGGCAGTCGGCGAAGGAGAGCGGGCGCGTGTCCGACGCGTTCCAGCCCATCTTGCGGTAGGGCTCGCCCGGCTCGTAGCCCGGCGTGCCGTTCTCGACGATCAGGTTGGAGATCTCCCCGTCGCCGGTGCGCGCGGTGATCGCGACGTGGCCCGAGACCTCGGTGCCGGCGTTGGTGATGAACTGCTTGGCGCCGTCGATGACCCACTCGCCGTCCTCCAGGCGCGCGCGGGTCTTGACGTTGCCGGCGTCCGAGCCCGCCTCGGGCTCCGTGAGGCCGAACGCCCCGAGCTTGCGGCCCGAGCAGAGGTCGGGCAGCAGCCGCGCCTTCTGCTCATCGGTGCCGAACATGTAGACGGGCTGGGTGCCCAGCGACGTGTGCGCGCACATCGTGATCGCGACGCTCGAGTCGATCCGGGTGAGCTCCTCGACGGCGATCGCGTAGGCGAGCGTGTCGCCGCCCGAGCCGCCGTGCTCCTCGGGGAACGGGATGCCCATCAGGCCGAGGTCGCCGAGCTGGCGGACGAGGTCGTAGGGGAACGACTTGGTGCGGTCGAGCTCCTCGGCCTGGGGTGCGACCTCCCCCTCGGCGAAGTCGCGGACGGTGCGGCGGATCAGGTCGTGATCGGGGGAGAGGTCGAAGTCCATGGCGGCCATTGTGACGACCCTCATGGATCCCGGCCCGCCCACTTGGACTTCAGTGAAGGGACGGTGAAGCGGCTGGGCTAGGCGCCGAGCGAGCGCGCGAGCTCGAGCAGCAGCCGCGTCCCGTAGGCCGAGCCGCCCTTGGGCGTGTAGGCGCGGCCGTTGTCCCACGCGGTGCCCGCGATGTCGACGTGGGCCCACGGCACGCCGCCCGTGAAGCGGTGCAGGAACTCCGCGGCGGTGATCGAGCCGGCCTTGCGGTTCTCCACCGCGTTGAGGATGTCGGCGTAGCGGCTCTTGATGAGCTCGGCGTACTCCGGGTGCAGCGGGAGTCGCCAGACGATCTCGCCCGTGGCCCGGCCCGCCGCCTCGATCGCCGCGCACCACTCGTCGTCGTCACCGATCAGGCCGGCGTGGGTGGAGCCCAGGGCGGTGACGATGGCGCCGGTGAGGGTCGCGACGTCGACGAGGCGCTCGGCGCCCTGGGCGACGGCGTGGGCGAGGCAGTCGGCGAGCACGAGCCGGCCCTCGGCGTCCGTGTTGATGACCTCGATCGTGGTGCCGTTGCTCGCGCGCAGGATGTCGCCGGGCTTCAACGCGCGGCCGCTCGGCAGGTTCTCCGTGGCGCCGATCACCGCGACGAGCCGGACCGGCAGCCGCTCGCGGGCGATCGCCTCCGTCGCCGCGAGCACCGCCGCGCCGCCGGACATGTCGAACTTCATCTCGCTCATCTTCGCCCCGGGCTTGATCGAGATCCCGCCCGAGTCGAAGGTCACCGCCTTGCCGACGAAGCCGAGCAGCGGCCCGGCCGCCTCCGGGCCGTCGTAGCGGATGGTGATGAGCGCCGGCTCCTGCTCGGAGCCCTGGGCGACCGCCGCGAACGCGCCCATCCCGGCGGCGATCAGGTCGTCGCGCCACATCACCTCGACCTCCACGCCCTCGATCGCCTGCGCGCGCTCGGCGAGGTGGGTCGGCGTCATGTGGTTGGCCGGCGTGTTCTGCAGGTCGCGCGCCGCGTTGGCGGCCGCCGCGGCGGCGGCTCCGGCGGCGACGGGCGCGGCGACGTCCTGGTGGGCGGAGACGATCAGCTCGCCGAGGCCGGCGTCGTCGTCGTCGTCGGCCCCGCTCTTGAACGCCGTGAAGTCGTAGGCGGCGAGGGCGGTGCCCTCGGCGAAGGCGGCGGCGTGGGCGTCGGAGACGTGGTGTGGGAGCTCCCAGCACAGCGAGCGGGTGCCGAGCTCGCGAGCCCGCCCGGCGGTGACCGCGGCGGCCACCCGGGCGCGCTCCGGGTCGAACGCGTCGCGCTCGCCGAGGC
>JALYMV010000084.1 GCA_030773575.1 Actinomycetota bacterium | reverse complement strand
GGCGAGCAGCACGACGGTCGCCGTCCGCCCTGCCCCGGCGACGCTGCCGGCGAGGAAGTCGCGGGTCCCGGTGAGCGACAGGCCTGCGGCCGCGTCGGCGGCTTCGGCGAGGGTCACGGCCGCGGCCAGGCCGGCCGCCGCCCATCCGGCGTTGACGATCACTTGGCGCTCGCGGAGGGCGACGGCCGCGACGTCCAGTGTCTGCGTCTTCGTGGGCACTAGCCAGGATCCCCTCCGCGAGAGGAACGTGCGGAGCACCAGAGCGCCGACGAACAGGAGCGCTGCGACGTAGAACAGGGCGCGCAGCAGCACTCGGATCCAGCCGTGGCGTGCGAGGGGGCTCTGTTGGACGAGGTGCTCGTTGCCGGCGGCCGCAGCTCGCACGCCGAACGAGAACGTGCCCTCCAGCGCGTGGCCGTCTTCCGTGGAGACCGTGTGCCAGCGGACGCGGTACGCGCCGGTGCCCAGCACTCCCGCGGCACGCAGGACGAGGCGTTGCGCCGAGGCCTGGACCTCGACCGGAACCTCCTTGCCGTCGCCGGCGACCAGTGTGGCGCGGCTCAGTCGCTCGTTGAGCGGCTCGGTGAACGACAGCGCGACCTCGGCGGGCGCGGTCTCCATGCGGGTCCCGGGCTGTGGCTGGGCGCCGAGGAACGACGCGTGACCGAAGGCCGGCGGTACCCACCCGAGCGTCAGCGCGACGACGGCGAGGAGGAGCGGGCGACGGACGCGGGCAGAGGGCATGGACAGAGGGACAGGGATCTCCTATCGAGGGTAGTAGACTCGAAGCGATGGTCGCTCACGCAAGCGCTGAGCCCGCGGATCGAGGCGAGCTGTCTGACCGCGAATGGGGCCGACAGCGCGGCGCGCGACCGCCGCTCGACCCACGGGCGGTGCTCGGGTGGTGGGCGGCGACCGCGGCCGTCCTCGTCGCGGTGATCGTCGGGGTCGTCGGCGGCCCCGGCCCACTCGACGACCCCGACCCCGGCCAGCAGCGGCCCGGGATCCTTGCCGATCCGGGCGAGGCGCCGCTCGTCGGCGCCGTGGATCTCCCGGGCGACCCGCTGGGCCGCCGGCCCGTGTTCGTGCTCTTCGACCGCCGCGGCTATGACGCCGACCGAGTCCAGCGGGTGCTCGAAGAGGTGCCCGACCGCTTCGCGTTCGTCCTCGTCGTACCGAGCCGCCCCACGCAGCGCCCGCCCCAACGCGTCAGCGTCCTCGTCGATCCAGGGCGGCGCGTTGCGGACGCCGTCGGGCTCAGTGAGCCGCTCGCCGGCGGCTTCCCGAGCGGGTACGCGGTCATCGACAAGCGGCGCAGGGTCCGCTACGCGACGCTTGCTCCGGCGTACCCCGAGAACGCGTTCGAGATCCACATCGTCACGGAACCGCTCATATGACCTGGGCGCGCGCGTACCGTCCGCTCGGCGTTCGCACCTTGCTCGTGCAGCTCGCGGTGCTCGTCGTCGCCGAAGCTTTGCTCTTCGCGAGCTACAGGGGTCACGAGGCGAGCTTCCACTGGGCGACGCACTTCCTCGTGGCGATGGCGGTGTGGGCACTCGTGAACCTCGCTTGGCTGGCGCTCGAGGGCGCGCCGGCGCGCGCGCAGCTGCTCACGCTGCTCGGCTGGCACCTCGTGGCGATGTTCCCGGACGTGCTGTTCGGGCGCGCCGGCGTGGCCCACGACGACTGGATGGACATCTTCCTCGCCCACATCTCCAGCCACTACGTGCCCGGGGGCGCGTACACATGGCTGGTCGTCGCGCTGCTGGCGAGCGCTCTGTACGCGGTCGTGCTCGCGCGCTGGCTCGAGGCTCGCAGGCGGGAAGCGGACGCGGGCATGGCACCGGGCATCGGCCTCGGCGGAACTCACCTGATCCGGGCGCAGCGCCCGGTTGAGCAGACGCCGCTCGCGCACGCGCGCTTCGGGCCGGCGCGGCCGCCGGAGATCGTCCTGATCCACGGGCTCGGGGCGTCACGGACGATCTGGGAGCCCGTTGCGCGAGGTCTGGGCGACCGAGGCCTGTCGGTCCTCGTGCCGGACCTGCTCGGATTCGGGTGCTCGCGCGAGATCGGGACCACGTTCTCGCTGGTCGAGCATGCCGCCGCCGTCGAACGGCTGCTCGACACCACCGGCGCCGACCAGTCACTCGTCGTCGGGCACTCGTTCGGCTGTGCCGTCGCGGCCGAGCTCGCGCGCCGACGCCCAGAGCGGCTGCGAGGACTCGTTCTGGTCTCCCCGCCGGCGTTCCACGATCCGGCTGCCGCGCGCGAGCGGCTCGGTCGCCGCGGCTGGTTGGCCCGACAGGTGCTCGACGGGACGCCGGCGGCGAGCCTGGTTTGCAACACGATGTGCCTCACGCGGCGAGTCGCCGCCACGCTCACCACGCGGTTGGCCCGCCACGTCCCTGACGCCGTCGCGCGAGACGGGGTGCAGCACACCTGGCCGGCGTACCGCGACGCGCTCAACACGCTCCTGGAGGACAACCCCGTCCCCGACTCGATCGAGCATCCCCGACGCCCGACGACCGTCGTGGTCGGCGACGCCGATCGGCAGACGCCCCCCGAGGACGTGCTCGACTGGCCCCACGACGCCGTGCGGGTCGAGCTCTGGTCGTCGGACCACCTGCTGCCCGTGCGACACGCCGACAGGCTTGCCGAGCTCCTGGTCGAGCACGTCGACGTCGACGCCGGCGTTGGCAGCCGGAGCCCGGGTAACATGGCGCCTACGACGGCGTGTAGTAGGCACATACGAGGGACACGTTGACACCGACGTGACGGACGTGCTCGAGACGATCGCCGAAGGCCTTTGGTTCACCTTCCAGATGGCGTGGGAGGTCTGGTGGGCGCTGATCCTCGGCTTCTTGCTCTCAGGCATCGTGCAGGCGTGGGTGACCAGCGGCCAGATGGAGCGCCTGCTGGGCGGCCGTGGCTTCACCACCACTCTGAAGGCCACCGGCCTGGGCGCCGCGTCCTCCTCATGCTCGTACGCGGCGATCGCCATCGCCAAGAGCACGTTCCAGAAGGGCGCCGGGCTGTCGCCCGCACTGGCGTTCATGTTCGCCTCCACGAACCTCGTCTTCGAGATCGGGATCGTGCTCTGGATCTTCCTCGGGCCGGCGTTCACCGCCGCCGAGTTCGCCGGCGGCTTCTTGCTCATCGGCTTGATGTGGCTGGCCGTCCGCGCGTTCGTCTCTCGTGACGAGGAGGAGAAGGTCCGCGAGCACGCGCGGCAAGCAGACACCGGCCACCAGCACACCATCGCCTCCGGGCAGCGTTCGTGGAAGGCCAAGCTCACCTCGGCCGAGGCCTGGTCTGACGTCGCCCACAACTTCCGCGGCGACTGGCAGATGCTGTGGAAGGAGATCACCGCCGGCTTCCTCATCGCCGGCTTCGTCGGACTCCTGCCGCGGAGCGTGTTCGAGGCCGCGTTCCTCCAGGACGCGCCGGCGGCGATCAAGACGGTCGAGAACGTGCTCGTCGGGCCGCTCATCGCCGTGCTGAGCTTCGTGTGCTCGGTCGGCAACATCCCGCTGGCGGCGATCCTGTGGGCCGGCGGGATCTCCTTCGCGGGCGTGATCGCGTTCATCTTCGCCGACCTGATCACGCTGCCCATCCTGCTGATCTACCGCAAGTACTACGGCACCCGGTTCGCTCTCAAGCTGGCGGCGATCATGCTCGGCGTGATGGTCCTCGCGGCGCTGGCCGTGGACCTCCTGTTCAGCGGCTTGGGGCTCGTGCCCGGCACGCGGCCGTCGATCGAGTCGATCACCGAGCGCGGCATCTCGTGGAACTACACGACGTTCCTGAACATCCTCTTCACCGCTGTGGGCGCCGCGCTGCTCTTCCTGACCGTCCGCCGCGGCTTCACCGATCCCGTCTGCGGGATGCGAGTCGACCGCTACCAGACCGCCCACCGCAGCGAGTGGCAGGACAGGCCGGTCTTCTTCTGCTCTGCGGGCTGCAAGGACTCCTTCGACGCAGAGCCCGAGCGTTACGCCGAGAAGGTTCGCGGCACCCTCGGGTGGCGGCCGTGGGGACTCCTGAAGGACCCGTCGTGAATCGCATGCGATCCCCTCGGCGAGACGCGGAAGCGGCGCTGCGATGCGGCGCCGGGCCACTGGCCCGCTGGGGCTACCTGCTGCGGTTGCTGACGCGCGCCGGCTCTCGGCTCGGCCGCAAGGCACGGTGAGCCCGACCTCTCGATCAGCGGCGCCGCAACAGCCCGCCGATGAGCGCGATCGCGCCCATCCCGGCCATCATGTCCATCACAGCGGTTCCTCCTTCGGTCGGCGCGCCACTCCGAGGATCCGCGGCGCCGCCGGCGCGACGAGCAGCGTCGGGCGGAAGCGGAAGCGGCGGCAGCGTTCGATCTCCAAGCCCGCTCGCTCGAGCGCGGTGGCAGTGTCGCGATCGGCATGGCACCCGCCCGCCACAAGCGGCCACGCCCCGCTTCGCGTGACGGCGCGCTGGAACCGTGCGAGCCGCGGCTCCCGGGCGAGCACGTGCTCGTAGAACCGCAGCTCGCCTCCCGGACGGAGCACCCGGCGCAGGTCGGCGAGCGCGGCTTCGACGTCGGGGACCGTGCAGAGCACGAGCGAGGCGACGGCCGCGTCGAACGAGCCCTCGTCGAACGGCAGGTGCCCCGCGAGGCCGTCGACCACGCGCACATCGACCTTCGCGGCATTCGCCGCCTCGGTCGCGCGCCGGCGCAGGTAGGCCTCGGGTTCGACGGCGACCACCTCGCTCACCGTGGTCGGGTAGTGCTCGAAGTTCAGCCCGTTGCCGGCGCCGAGCTCGAGCACGCGTCCATGCAAGCCCGCGAGCATCTGGCGGCGGTGCTCGGCCTGTCCTGCCGCTTCGGCGGTCGCGCTCGTCCACTGGTAGACCCGCGCGAACAGCGGATGGTGGACCGCCTCGCTCATCCGCGCTCAGGAAGCGGTCGTGCGGACGGCCCACGTCGCGCCGCCGTCGGTCGAGCGCTTGACGGTCCCGTCCGCCAGTGCCGCGTAGAGCTCGTCCTCGTGCGCGATGAACGCCGCGGGCTCTCCGCCGATCGCGCCCTGGGTCTGCCAGTTGCGGCCGGCGTCCGAGCTGACGAACACCTGCCCCTGGCCGTCGACGAGGTACAGCAGGTCCTTCGCCGGCCAGGCCAGGAGGCCGGCCAGCTGGTCGCTCAACGGCCGCCAGCCCTCGCCTTCGTCGGGGGAGACGAAGAGGCCCTTCTCCATCAAGCCACGGTCCGCGCGTCGTCGCTTGGGTCAATCGCGAGCCCGAACACGCCGGCGGGTGGGCGCGCTCCTGCCAGCGGCGCCCGCCGTCCGAGGACACCATCCGCCGAGCCTCGGTCCCGTCGAACCCGTAGATCTTGCCGCCCGAGGATTCCAGGACGTGGAAGTCCGCCTGGCCCAGCAGCGAGATGTTGTTCCACGTCTTGCCGCCGTCGCGCGACTCGATCAGGCCGAGGTTCGGCGGCAGGTCCTGGTCGACGCCGACCGGAGCCGATGAACCGGTTCCGGCCGACGACAGAGAAGCCCGTGATGTCCTGATTGCTCGTGCCGACCTGCTTGGGGGTCGTCTCGCCGTCGACCGCGGAGAACAGGCCGTTGTGGGTGGCGATGAACAACCGCTTGTCGGCCGGGTTGATGCCCAGCCCGTGGATGTG
>JALYMV010000083.1 GCA_030773575.1 Actinomycetota bacterium | reverse complement strand
CCCCGAGGGTCGTGCCGCCGCCGCGCGGGCCGAAGCTCCCGTCGAGCGTGCCGTCGGCGCGGTAGCGGGCGAGCGCGAAGCGCGTCGAGCCCTCCGCGTCGCTGGCCACGCCGGCCGCCAGCAGCGTGCCGCCGCCGGCGTCGGCGACGTCGGCGATCCCCGCGAAGCCGCTGCCCACCGGGGTGATCATGCTCCCGCGCTCGCCGAAGGAGCGGTCGACGGCGCCTGCGCCGTCGTAGCGCACGAGGGCGAAGCCGTCGCGCCCGCCGCCGTCGCGCGCCACGCCCGCCAGGAGGATCCGCCCGCCGGGCTGCAGGAGGACGTCGAAGGCCTGCGAGCGCGTCGTCCCGACGGCGGTGGTCACCACGCCGCTCGAGCCGAAGTCCGTGTCGAGCCCGCCGTCGGCCGTGTAGCGCGTCATCCGGAAGCTCGAGGCCCCGCTGCGCCGGCACGTCCCGTCGGCCGCCTCGGTCGGCGCGCACGAGTAGCCGGCCACCAGGATCTTGCCGTCGCCCTGCACGGCGACGGCCCGCGGGACGAACCCGTCGCCGCCGAGCGCCGCCACGAGGCCGTCGCTCGAGAAGCTCGGGTCGAGGTCCCCCGGCTCGGCCCAGGCGGGCGCCGGCCCGGCGCAGAGCACGGCGAGGCCGAGCGCCAGGGTCAGAAAGCGGTGCTTCACTGCCTCAACGTAACGCGGGAGGCCACGCAGACTTGCGCTGCCCGCCCGCGCGACGCGGAAGCACGCGCGTCACTTCTGGATCTCGACCGCCCGCGGCAGCGTGTAGGTGTTGTAGAGCTTCGGGTTGCGGGCGAACTTGCGGACCCGCGTGGAGAGCCGGTAGGTCGCCGCGAGGGTCTGCGGCGGGGCGTCCACGGTCACCCGGAAGGCGCCCGTCCGCGACGGCTTGATCCGCCGCACGACCTCCGTTCGCCGGCAGGAGACCCGCCGCTTGACGACGATCGTCTGGATCGGGCTGCCGAGCGGGCGGATCACCCGGCCCGAGATGGTCACCTTCCCGTTGGCGCCGGTCAGCCGTGTGACGACCATCCGCCGCACGAGCTTGAGGTCGAGCGAGCGCTCGCGGCCGATGACCGCCTGGTAGCGCGCCCGGTTGGTGGCGCGGATGGCGGCGGGCGGCAGCGGCGCGGTGGCGCTGAACTCGCCGTTGCGGCGCACGACGGGACGCGCCACCTCCCGGCCCGTGGCCGTGAAGCGGATGGAGACCCGCTGGCCGATCAGCGCGCGGTCGGCAACCCCGAAGAGCTTGACCCGCCGGCCCTGGCGCAGCACGTCGACGAGGGCGAGCCGGCGCTTCGTGCACGCGAGCTGCTCCTGGGAGACCTGGGTCGCGGCGGCGCACGGGACGTCGGCGGCGCTCACGGACGCCTCCCCGACGACGAGGTCGGCCAGCCGCTGCCCGAGCAGCGAGACCTGGACCTGCAGCGCGCGCTGGGTGAGCTTGTCGCCCTCGCGCAGGGTCTGGTCGGGCGTGACCTTCACCGAGGCGAGCGTCGCGGGGATGGAGATGGTGGGGAGCGCGTCGAGCAGCGGCTTGACCGCCTGCTGGATGAAGGGCAGGAGCTCAGGCGCGACCCCGGGCGGCAGCGGGATCTGCGAGACGTCGATGTTCGACGGGTCGATGCTCTGGGTGTCGAGCACCTTGAGCGACTGCTCCGTGGCCTTGTCCGTCGGCAGCTCGATGCCCAGGACGCTGAGGCCGGCGAGCTGCGAGGAGCCGGCGAGCTGCGGGCTGCCGTCGACGCAGCGCGCGCTCGCGAAGGCGACCCCGGCCTGGACGCGAAGCACGTCGGCGGTCACCTGGCCGACGAGCGCCTGCAGCGCGGGCTTGAGGTCGACGGTGACGTTGGGCGGCCGCGGCACGCCCGGCACCGCCGGCAGCGAGAAGAGCGGCACGGTCACCGTCGGGACCTGGTTGACGGGGATCGGGATCTGCGGGAGGCCGAGCGGCCGGACGCGCGCGTTGAGCAGGCCGCCGATCGCGCCCGCGACCTGGCTGCCGGGCTGGGCGTCGGAGCCCTCCAAGGTGGTCTGCACCGCCGCGGCGCCCAGCGAGAGCGGGACGGGAAGGGCGCCCGTGGCGTCCGCGAGCCCGCCCTTGGCCGGCTTGCAGGCGGCCTGGCCCCGGTTGGCGGTGATCGGCTCGATCGCCGGAGCGGTGAGGATCGCGCCGCGCAGGGCGCTCGCCTCGCAGGTGAACGC
>JALYMV010000082.1 GCA_030773575.1 Actinomycetota bacterium | reverse complement strand
TCGGAGACCTGCGCCACGGCGCGCCGCGCGGCGGGCAGCTCGCCGCCGCCGCCCGGCAGGCCGCCCATCAGCTCGAGCGCGTCGAACATCTGCTGGTCGAGCCCCCAGCAGCCGCGCGTCCACAGGTCGGTGCTCGAGGGGTCGGCCACCGCGGCGACCGGCACCTTCGAGGCCGCGAGCGCCGGCGCCAGCGACGAGTTGAGCGCGAGCCCCTGCAGCGGGTTGTCCGCGACGCCGTGGCGGTCGAGGTAGCGCCCGAGCCAGCCGACGCGGCCGGACGGGCTGAGCTCCCCGACCTCCCAGAAGTGGCGGGAGGTGAAGTGCGACTGGTCGGGCGAGGAGTAGCCGATCGCGGGGATCATCGAGATCCGCCCGCGCGCGTGGAGGTCGCGCAGCGGCGCGGCGACCGGGTTCCAGTACAGGCGCTCGTCGCCCGCGAAGCGGTCGGCGTCGGACGGCCTGATCGCGAGCGAGGAGCGGTAGCGGGCGTAGCCGGCATCGCCCGCCGGCGTGAGGAGCGAGAGCGAGTCCAGCCCGCCCGGCAGGAAGACGGAGACGAGGATGCGGTCCCCGGTGGCGGCGGCCGCCTCCGCGATCCCCGCCTGGAACGCGTGGGGCCCGAGCGCGCTCGCGCCGAATACGGTCAGCGCGAGGCCGCCCGTGCGCGCCAGGAACGAGCGACGGCTCAGCCCCGTGCCGGCCGGCACCGGCATCCCCCGCTCGATGGACGGGAGCCCCTTGCCCGCCGAGGCGAACGTCGCGCGCAGCAGCTCGGCGCGGGAGAAGTCGTCGCAGTGGCTCACGTCTCGAGGATCCTCAGCAGGTCAGGTAGTCGGGGCTCACGCCGATGAGCTGGCGCAGGGCGTTCTGGCGCTGGGCGTACTTGTCGCTCCACCGCAGGGCGGTGGCCGCGGTGGCCGACCAGCTCACGAGCGCCGCCACCGTGTCATCGGCCACATCGGGGCTCCCCCAGAACTCGAGCGCCCGCGCCACCGCCTGCTCGGGCGTCTCGGCGGGGTGGGAGTTGGGCACCGTCTCGCCGTCGAGCACGTAGTTGACGAGGTACCAGCGCCCGCGCACCGTGCTCGTGTCGAGCCACGCCTCGTCGCGCCAGCCGGCGACGTCGGGCGGCTGGTAGAGCCGCTGGCCGGCGTTGTCGCACAGCCACGTCCAGTGGTCGGCGGCGATGGCCTTGCCGCGGGCGCGAAGCATCCCGGCCAGCTGGACGACCGGCGGCTTGACCATCCGCGCGCCGTAGAGCTCGGGCGACTTGAGGATCGCCTCGAGGACCGGGCCGATCCGGCGACCCGTTCCGAGGTAGAGCCGCTCGAGCGCCGCCCCGGTCGCGGCCGGGGGCTCGCCCGCCACGAAGTAGCTCCACAGCTTGCGGACGAAGAACGACGCGTGCAGCCGATGGCCGACCACCAGGCGGCAGGCCGCCTCCCACGCGTAGTTGCCCGTCTGGCCGAAGACCGTCTTGGGCTTGTCGTCCCAGCGGGCGGCATCCCAGCGGAAGTTGTGGTGGCCGAGCTCGCCGCTCCAGTCGCTGCGCCAGCCGCTGAAGGCGCGCGCGAGCTCGCGCACGTCGGTCTCCGTGTAGGCGCCGCGGTCGGCGCCGAGGCCGAAGAGCTCCATCACCTCGCGCGCGTAGTTCTCGTTGATCGCACCCCGGCGGTTGGAGGTGCCGTTGAGGAAGACGAGCATCGCGGGGTCCCGCGTGACGTCGAGCAGCAGCTCCTCGAAGCTGCCGAGCGCGTGGCGTCGGAACAGCTCGGTCTGCTCGAGCATCATGCGCTGGGAGCCGACGCCGTCGAGGCTGGTGGCGAACCAGTCGTGCAGGACGAGCGCCATCCGCTCGGTGAGCTGGTGGCTCGAGCGGACCATCCGGTCAAGCCACGCGAGGTGGTCGTGGCCCCAGGAGCTCGTCGGGTTGAGCGGCTTGGCGACGCCGCCGGAGACGTAGGTCGGCTCGGGGCCCGAGAACGACGGCGCGCCCGTCGCACTCATCAGGGCGGCCACCGCGCCGTCGAGGCCGAGGGCGGCGAGCCGTGCGCCGTCGCCCGGACGCGGGCCGAACCCCGCCCGCCACAGCAGGCGCTCGGCCTGGCGAGCACCGAAGGGGCCGGCGTAGACGGGGCCGTCGTAGCGCTGAGGACCGCTGACGGGCAGCGGGGGGAGCGGCTCGGGCCGGGCGGGCGGCGTGGGCGCGGCGGGCGGCGTGGGCG
>JALYMV010000081.1 GCA_030773575.1 Actinomycetota bacterium | reverse complement strand
GTCCCCGAGCGACTCCTCGCGCGGCTTCCGTCCCGGGCGGGCGATGAGGGCCGCCCTCTCCGGACGGCGGCCACCGCGAGGGCCAAGTCTAGCGCGGCGCGGTCGCCGCTCGGGACGGGTCCGTAGTCTCCCGGGCCGTGCCCCGACCCGAGATCACCGCAGCGCTCGGTGCCCTCGACGACCTCACGCGCCGCCTGCGAGTGGAGTGCCCGTGGGACCGCGAGCAGGACGAGCGCTCGATCGTCCCGCACACCGTCGAGGAGGCCTACGAGCTGGCGGCCGCCGCGCACGCCGGCGACGACGCCAAGCTGCTCGATGAGCTCGGCGACGTTCTCTTCCAGGTCCACTTCCTCGCGCTGCTGCTCGAAGAGCGCTGGACGGGCTCGCTCGCCGAAGTGGCCGAGCACTGCCGTCAGAAGCTGATCCGACGGCACCCGCATGTCTTCCCGGACCCCGGCTCCGCCGAATGCCGGACAGGCCCGGACCCCGACTCCGTCGAATGCCGGACAGGCTCCGACGTCGAGGTCGAGACCGCCGGCGACGTCCTGCGCAACTGGGACGCGATCAAGGCCACGGAGGCCGGCCGCGAGCCCGGGATCTTCGGCGAGGTGCCCGAGAACCTTCCCGGCCCGCTACTGGCCCGCAAGGTCCAGCGCCGCGCCGCCTCCACCGGCTTTGACTTCGACGACGTCCCCTACGAGGGGATCCGGGGGGAGCTCGACGAGCTCGAGGCCGCCGGGAGCCGCGAGGAGCGCTTCCACGAGGTGGGCGACGTCCTCTTCGCCGCCGTCAACGTCGCGCGCAAGCTCAAGGTCGACCCCGAGCTCGCGCTGCGGGCGGCGAGCGAGCGCTTCCGCGGGCGCGTCCAGTCCGCGGCCGACCGCGCCGCACGCGACGGCGCCGACTGGAACGATCTGCGCCCCGAGTCCCAGCTGGGCTACTACGCCCAGGCGCGGCTCGGCGAAATCGAACCGCCAGGAGACTGAAGACGTTGAGCCAGATCGAGACCGTCCACGCCCGGCAGATCCTCGATTCCCGCGGAAACCCGACGGTCGAGGTCGAGCTCGCCCTTCGCTCGGGCGCCGTCGGCCGCGCCGCGGTCCCGTCGGGCGCCTCCACGGGTGAGTTCGAGGCCACGGAGCTGCGCGACGGCGGCGACGCCTTCCTCGGCAAGGGGGTCAGCCGCGCGGTCACCAACGTCAACTCCGAGATCGCCGAGGCGATCGCCGGCTTCGACGTCCTCGACCAGTCCGGCCTCGACCGCGCGCTGATCGAGCTCGACGGCACGCCGAACAAGTCGCGCCTCGGGGCCAACGCCATCCTCGGCGTGTCGCTGGCCGCCGCGCGGGCGGCGGCGGCCGAGGAGCGCCAGCCGCTGTGGCGCTACCTCGGCGGCGAGGCGGCCCGGGTGCTGCCCGTCCCGATGATGAACGTGCTCAACGGCGGCGCCCACGCCGACAACTCCGTCGACTTCCAGGAGTTCATGGTCGTCCCCGCCGGCGCGCCCACCTTCGCCGACTGCCTGCGCACCGGCACCGAGGTCTTCCACCACCTCAAGAAGACGCTGGCGAGCCGGGGCATGAGCACCGCGGTGGGCGACGAGGGGGGCTTCGCGCCCGACCTCGAGTCCAACGAGGCGGCGCTCGAGCTGCTCGTCGAGGGCATTCGCGGCGCCGGCTACGAGCCGGGGGAGGACGTCGTCATCGCGCTCGACCCGGCCACGAGCGAGATCCACGAGGCCGGCCGCTACCGGCTGGCCAGCGAGGGGCGCGAGCTCTCGGCCGACGAGATGGCCGGCTACTGGGGCGACCTCGCCGGCCGCTACCCGATCGTCTCCATCGAGGACGGCATGGACGAGGAGGACTGGGACGGCTGGAAGTCGCTCACCAAGCTGCTCGGCGACCGCGTCCAGCTCGTGGGCGACGACCTGTTCGTCACCAACACGGAGCGGCTGCGGCGGGGGATCGAGACCGGCGTGGGCAACTCGATCCTCATCAAGGTCAACCAGATCGGCACGCTCACGGAGACGCTGTCGGCGATCGAGATGGCCCGCGAGGCCGGCTACACCGCCGTCATGTCGCACCGCTCGGGGGAGACGGAGGACACCACCATCGCCGACCTCGCGGTGGCCACGGGATGCGGGCAGATCAAGACGGGCGCGCCGTCGCGCTCCGACCGAGTGGCCAAGTACAACCAGCTCCTACGCATCGAAGAGGCGCTCGGGGGCGACGCGGAGTTCCCGGGGCGGGCCGTGTTCCGCTCCTAGACCCGCGGTCGCAACATCTCGTTCGCAGGAAGGGGCGGGCGGGCGTCGAAGGAAGCACCCGAGCAATGGCCGCCGCCCGCTCCGCCGCCCGCCGCACGCCGTCCCTTCCCGCCCGCATCCGGTGGGACCGGATCGGCCGCATCGTCCTCCTCTGCGTGCTGGCGTTCGTCCTCTACCTCTACATCGGGCCGGCCCACTCCTGGATCACCACCTACGGCGAGGCCAAGGAGCGGCGCGCGCAGGTCGCCGAGCTGCGCGAGCGAAACGAGGAGCTGCGCGCGCGCGAGCGCCGGCTGCGCCGGCCGTCGGCCCTCGAGCGCGAGGCGCGCCGCCTCGGCATGGTCAAGGCGGGCGAGCGCGCCTACGTGGTCGAGGGGCTGCCGAAGTAGCGCGGGTCAGGCCGTCGGCGCCGCTCGGCGGCGATCTCGCGGAAGCTCGCGACGAAGCCGGCGACCTCGCGGGGTTCGCCGCGCGCCCCAAAGCCCAAAGCACCGCCCGTCGCCCGGTGGTTTCCGCTGCCGCCTGGGTAGCCTGCCCGGCGTGCCGTTCGAGACAGCGCTCGATCAATGGGAGGCGGGGCACACGCGCCTCGCCCTCGCCCCGCCCGTCGAGCGGCCCATGCTCGAGCGCGTGACCCGCGCGATCGAGGCCGAGCTGCGCCGCCGCCTGGGCGGCGCGTTCTCTGCCGAGGAGCTCGTCGCCCTCTACGACGAGGGCACGGGCTGGTGCACCGACGTCGCGATCGCGGTCGCGCCCGACGACCCCCATGCGTGGGACATCCGCATCGTCGCCGACGCCGCGTTCGCGCGCTATCTGCGCGCGGCGACGGACTTCGCCGGCGGCCGCCGCCTCGATTGAGGCTCAGGCGGACGGGCGCGTGAAGAGGTGCTCGAGCCAGACGCGCTCGAAGCCCTGACGCTCGTAGAGGGTCCTGGGCCAGTCGTCCGTGTCGGCGACGATCCACAGGTCCCCGAGTCCCTCCGAGCGAGCCGTGGCCATGGCACTGCGCAGGAGCGCGCCGCTCAGCCCGCGGCCGCGGTGCGAGGGGGTGATGTAGAGATCGGTGACCTCAGCACCGTCGCCGGCCTCTCGCAGCGCGACGAAGCCGACCGGCCACGGGTCGAAGACGGCGAGGGTGATGGCGGTGCCCGGCAGCCGGGCGTCGACGCGGGCCGCGTCCTCGGCGAAGCGGCTGACCTCCTCGGCGTCCTCCCACCAGGGGGCGGAGCGAAGCCACTCCTCGGTGAGGTCGCGGGCGACGTGGGCCGCCACCTGCTCGACGGCGGGGTCGCGCTCGAGCGGGAGCTCCCCGGGGCGGTGCACCATCCAGACGTGGCGGAAGGGCCGCCAGCCGAGCGCGGCGAAGCGGGGCGCCAGCCGCTCGCCTGCCGCCTCGTCGGCGACGACGACGCGCCGGTGAGGAT
>JALYMV010000080.1 GCA_030773575.1 Actinomycetota bacterium | reverse complement strand
TACGACCGCCACAACGGCGCGGCGTTCTCGCTCGCGCGGCGCATCCTCGGCGCATCGGGCTCCGAGGACGCCGTCCAGGAGGCGTTCCTGAACCTCTGGCGGTCCGCCCGGCGCTACGACGAAGGCCGGGGATCCGTGCGGCTGTGGCTGCTGGGGATGGTCCGCAACCGCAGCATCGACGCCGTGCGCAGCCGGGCGGTCCACGAGCGCCGGCGCGCCGCGGTCGAGGGGATCGAGAACCGGTTCCCGACGGGGGACTCCACCGAGGAGCAGGTCATCGGCGCCGAGCGGTCCGCTGCGGCGCGGGCGGCGCTCGAGCGGCTCCCCGCGGAGCAGCGCCAGGTGCTCGAGCTCGCCTACTACGGCGGCTGGACGCAGCTCGAGATCGCAGAGCGGCTCGGTCTGCCGGTGGGCACCGTCAAGGCGCGCACCCGGCTCGGCCTCGACAAGCTGCGGGTCTCGCTCGACGCCTCCGTCCGCGCCTCCGGATGACCGACGGCGGGTGCGACCATGCGGGCGAGGCGGCGGGATGGGTCCTCGGGACGCTGCCCGCGGACGAAGCCGAGCGGTTCGCCGGGCAGCTCGAGACCTGCCAGGCGTGCCGCGAGCAGGTGGCACGCCTGCGTGCCGGCGTCGACGTCCTCGCCGAGGCGGCCCCGCCGGCCACCCCGCCGGCCGATCTGCGCGGGCGCATCATGGCCGCGGTCGAGGAGGAGGCTGCGCTGTTTCGCGCGGCGGACGAGGTCGCGGACCGCACGGCTGCGCCGCGGCGCCCGCACCGGCCGTCACGAACCCTGCTGCTCGGGGGCTCGGCTGCCGCACTCCTCGCGGTCGGACTCGTGTCGGGGGCCCTTCTGGGCGACCGGCGCGCGGACGACCCGCGGCCGCGTGCGGCGCCCGCTCGCACGGTGATCGGAGAGGTCACAGAGGACGGCGGCGGGCCGCGCGCGCGAGCGGTCGTCGTGATCCGCGGGGGCGCGGCGCAGCTCACCCTCTCGAACCTGGCTCCGCCGCCGCAGGATCGGGTCTACCAGGCGTGGGTCGTGCGCTCGGGATCACCGCCGGAGCCGACGGGGGCGCTCTTCTCGGTCCCCCGCTCGGGGGACACGCGCATCGCCCTTCCGTCGCTGAGGGGCACAGAGCGGGTGATCGTCACCGCTGAGCCGCCGCGGGGGAGTCGCGCGCCGACGCCTCCGCCGCGCGTGGTGGTCAGGTTCAGCCGGTGAGCTTCAGGCGCCCAGGCGGCGCAGGTCGTGGGCGAGGCCCTCGCTGGTGAGTCCCCCGAACGGGAACGCGATGCGCTGGCGGCCCTCGCCGTCGATGAGCAGGACGTAGGCCGAGTGCTCGAGCTCCTCGCGCTGGGGGGCGATCGCGTAGGCCTTCCAGACCGGCGCGAGCTCGCTGCGGCTGCCGAGCAGGAAGCGCATCCGGCCGGTCATCCGCTGCTCGAGGACGAAGCGCCGGGCGCGCTGCGGCGTGTCGTTGGCCGGGTCGACCGAGATGGCGAGGACCGGCACGTCGGCGCCGAGATCGTCGAGGGCGCCGCGGATCGCCTGGACCTGCGTCGGGCACGTGTCCTCGCAGGTCGAGTACAGGAAGGTGACGACCACGGGCCGGCCGCGGTAGGCGGCGAGCGAGGTGCGCGCGCCGTCCTGGTCGCGCAGCGAGAAGTCGGCCGGCGGGATCCCGGCCGGGCGGGTCGCGCCGGCCCAGCCGTTGACGAGCTCGAGCCGGTCGTTCTGCGCGCGCGACTCGCCACCGCCGCTGCGCGCCGCCACCGACACGCCGATGACCGCCGCCAGCGCGCAGCCGACGATCAGCGCGAGCGCGAAGGCGAGCCGGGGATTCACATCCCCGAGGGTAGGACCACCCCCGACGGTGGTTTCGCCCGGCCGGTCTTCGCTGGCGCTCGACCTCTGGGCGACGTCACTAGGCCTCCGTGAGACCGCGGCGGATCGCGTAGCGGACGAGCTCGACGCGGTCGCGCATGCCCAGCTTGCGCAGCAGGTTGGCCCGGTGGGACTCGACGGTCTTCTCCGCGAGATGCAGCGTCTCGGCGATCTGCTTGTTGGTGTAGGCCTCGGCGATCAGCTTGAGGACCTCCTGCTCGCGCGGGGAGAGGGGCTCCTCGGGGCCCGCGGAGTCGTCGCTCATCCACTCGCGGATCAGCGAGCGCTCGACCGCGTTGGTGAGGAACGCCTGGCCGCCCGCGACGGCGCGGACCGCGTCGAGCAGCGCGTGGTCGACCTCCCGCTTGAGCACGTAGCCCGATGCGCCCGCCTTCAGCGCGTCGAACAGGTAGCGCTCGTCGTCGTGCATGGAGAGGATCAGCACCGCGGTGTCGGGCAGGTGCGAGCGGATCTGCCGCGTGGCCTGCAGGCCGGTCATCCGCGGCATCGAGACGTCGAGGATGCAGACGTCGGGCCGGGCGCCGAGCGCCGACTCGAAGGCGTCGACGCCGTCGACCGCCTCGGCGACGACCTCCATGTCGGGCTGGCGCTCGAGCAGCAGGCGCAGCCCGCCGCGCACGATGCCGTGGTCGTCGGCGATGAGGATGCGGATCACGGTCGGGCTCCCAGGGTCAGCTCGATGGTGGTGCCGCCCTGCGGGCGGGGGAAGATGGAGAAGTCGCCGCCGACGAGCAGCGCCCGCTCGCGCATGCCGGAGAGACCGAGGCCGCCGGGCCGCCCCTGCGGCGCGCCGCTCGGCGAGTACTGCGGCGTGAAGCCGCGCCCGTCGTCGGAGACCCGCAGCACCGTCCGCCCCACGAAGGAGAGCGTCACCTCGACGTTGCGCGCACCGGCGTGCTGGACGATGTTGGAGAGGCTCTCCTGCGTGATCCGGTAGATGACGAGCTGCTGCTCGTTGGAGAGCGGCGGGATCGAGCCGTGGCGCTCGAACCGTGCCCGGATCCCCGTCCGGTCGCCGAAGTCGGTCACCTGCGAGGCGAGCGCGGCGACGAGCCCGTGGTCGTCGAGGGCCGTCGGCCGCAGCTGGCGCGCCAGCGTGAGGAGCTCCTCCATCGCCTGGTTGGCGAGCGCCTTCGTCTCGCGCAGCTCGGCGCGCAGCCCGTCCGGGGCATCGCCGATGGTGGCCTCGAGCCGCAGGAGGATCCCGGTCAGCGCCTGGTTGACCTCGTCGTGGAGGTCCTGGGCGATCCGCTGGCGCTCGGCCTCCTGGGCCTGCAGGACGGCGAGCCCCGCGTCGCGGCGTTCGAGCTCCACCCGCTCGAGCATCTCGTTGAAGCTCGCGGTGAGCTTGCAG
>JALYMV010000079.1 GCA_030773575.1 Actinomycetota bacterium | reverse complement strand
CTCATGCGCCTCGCCCGCGGCGGCCGCGCCCCGGGCCACCGCCCCTATCCCGACCGGCTCGGCCGCTGGCCGGCGGCGGCGGCGCTGCTCGTCTACACCTGGATCGAGCTCGCCTCGGGCTGGGGCGAGCAGCCGGGCCACCTGACCACCGCGGTGATCGTCTACAGCGTCATGGCCTGGATCGGGATGGCGATCTACGGCACGGAGACCTGGACGCGCAACGGCGAGGGCTTCGGCGTCTACTTCAACCTGTTCTCCCGGCTGTCGGTCTTCGAGACGCGCGACCGGGTGGTCGGCGTGCGGCCGTTGCTCTCCGGGCTGCCGCAGCTCGACGCCAAGCCGGGGACGGTCGCGGTCGTGGCGGTGATGATCGGCACGGTCACCTTCGACGGCCTCAGCCAGGGGGCGCTGTGGCGCGACTCCTCCGTCTCGATCAACGACCTCTTCGCGTCGGCCGGCTTCGGGCTCGAGCAGGCGACGCAGCTGACGGCGACGGTCGGGCTGCTGCTGTGCGTCGGGCTGATCGCCGGCTTCTACGCGCTCGGCATCCGGGGGGCGCGCTCGGTGGGCGGGGACGTCGGCGTCGAGCGGCTGCGCCGCGGCTTCGTGCACTCGCTCGTGCCGATCGCGATGGTCTACGTCGCCGCGCACTACCTGACCTACCTCCTCTTCCAGGGCCAGGCGATCGCCTACCTGGCGTCGGATCCGATCGGCCGCGGGTGGGACCTGTTCGGGACCGCCTCCTCGGCGATCGACTACTCCGTCATCAGCCAGAACGGCACCTGGTACGCCCAGGTCGCGTTCGTGGTCCTCGGACACGTCGCCGCGCTGGTGCTCGCCCACGACCGCGCGCTCGTGCTCTACGGGCAGGCGCGGCTCGCCGTGCGCTCCCAGTACTGGATGCTGGGGGTCATGGTCGGCTTCACCACCCTCGCTCTCTGGCTGCTCGCGCAGGCCAACGCATGAGCCGCCGCCGCCACATTCTCGCCGCCGCCATCGCGGCCGTCGCGCTCGCCGGCTGCGGCGGCTCGGGCGGGGGGTCGGCCGAGGCGCCCAAGTCGAGCCGGCTCGTCGACCTCGAGGCCAAGCCGCCGCTCGTCAACGCGCTCGACATCGACCCGGCCGACGGTCGCTTCCTGCTCACCACGAACCGCGGCTTCTTCAGGATCGACCCGAAGACGGACAAGGTCGAGCAGGTCCGCGGCACGATCACCGCCAACGGCGAGAGCTCGACGGTCGGCACGTTCCTCGAGCTCACGTCCATCGGGCCGAAGACGCTGCTGGGCTCGGGGCACCCCGACGAGGAGGGGACGCTGCCCGCCTACCTCGGCTTCCTCCGCTCCGACGACGCGGGCAGGAGCTGGCAGGTCCTCTCCCGCCTCGGGGAGGCCGACCTCCACAAGATCATCGAGCAGCACGGCAGGATCTACGCCTTCGACGCGGTCCTTGGCGCCATGCTGATCTCCGACGACGGCGGGCGCACCTTCATCGAGCGCTTCACGCCGCGCGGGCTGGTCATCGACTTCGTCGTCGACCCGAAGGACCCCTCCTACATCCTCGCCTCAACCGAGGACCAGCTCTTCCGCTCCGAGGACGAGGGCGAGAAGTGGCGGGGGATCCTGTCGGCGCAGGGGATGCGGCTGACCTGGCCGGCCCCCGACATGCTGCTGCGCGCCGACCAGGACGGGCGCGTCTACCGCTCGAGCGACCGCGGGCAGACCTTCCAGCCGGTCGGGCAGGTGCCCGGCGAGCCCTACAAGTTCAAGACGGTCGACGCGCAGCGCCAGTTCCTGGCCCTCAGCGACGGCACGATCGTCGCCACCCAGGACGGCGGCAAGACGTGGCGGACGGAGTTCAAGCCGTGAAGGGGCTCACGGCGCTCGCCGTTGCCGGCGCCGCGACCCTGGCGTGGCCGGCCGCCGCCGGCGCGCACTCGATCGTGCGCGTCAACGGCGCCGAGCTCACCTCGCTGTCGGCCGACGCCACCTCGCTCAACACGCTGACCGTCCGGCTGACGGGCTCCGACATCGAGCTGCGCGACCCGACGGTCGACGGGGGGATGGATCCAGGGTCCTGCCGGCCGGGCGACGTCGACCGGGCCGGCTTCATCGTCCAGGCGTTCTGCCCGCGCGACGGCGTCCGCCTCGTTCGCCTCGACGCGGGCGACCGCGAGGACACGCTGACCGCGGACATCCCGCTGGCGGTGGCGCTGCTCGGCGGCGACGGCGCCGACAAGCTGCGCTCCGGCCCCGCCGACGACACGCTGACCGGCGACGCCGGAGACGACTCCCTGGCCGCCGCCGCAGGCCGCGACACGCTGATCGGCGGCCTGGGCATCGACGTCCTCGACGGCGGCGCGGGCGACGACACCCTGCGCTCGCGCGACGGGCTCGCCGACACGGTCCGCTGCGGCGACGGCGCCGACACGGTCGACGCCGACACCGCCGACAAC
>JALYMV010000078.1 GCA_030773575.1 Actinomycetota bacterium | reverse complement strand
GAGCCGGGCCCCGCCCAGCTCGAGCAGCTCGTCGGCGACCTCCCGGGAGAAGGGAAGCCATACCCGCCCGCCGCGCTCGACCGCGACGGCCGCCAGCCCCTCGGGCGGCTCGCCCGAGATGACCTCGGCCACGAACCAGCCCGCCCCGTCGTAGCGGGCGGCGCTCACGCGTGCGACCCAGCCCGACGCGGTCTCCGCCAGCCAGCGCTCGGCGTCGGCCGAGGCGGTCAGCTCCGGATAGCGCTCGAGCACGCCCCGGACGTAGGGCGCGGTCGCGTCGTTGGCCGCCGCCCACCACTCGCGCGCGTCCCAGTCGAAGCGCCGGCCGGGGATCCCGCGGACGGCGTCGACGATCTCGGCGCGGTAGGGGAACGCGAGCACCACGACGTCGTCGCCGGACGGGTCCTTGCGCAGGGAGACGTTCGGGGCCGGCTCGGCCAGGCGCACGGGCATCCGGTCACTTATAGCCGGGGGACCGGGCGGGTATCCCGCTGTCGTGGTCCCGCTCGTCTCCGTGCTCATGCCGGCCTACGGCCAGGCGGCGTTCATCCCGCGGGCGGTGGGGAGCCTGCTCGCCCAGACGGAGCAGCGGTGGGAGCTCGTGGTGGTCGACGACGGCTCCCCGGACGACGTCGCGGCGGCGCTGCCCGACGACCACCGGATCCGCCTGGAGCGCCACGAGGCCAACCGCGGGCTGGGGGCGGCGCTCAACACCGCGCTCGACGCCGCCACCGCCGACGTCATCGCCTACCTGCCGTGCGACGACCTCTACTTCCCGCGCCATCTGGCGTGCCTGCGCGCGACGCTCGACCGCCACCCCGACGCGGGGTTCGCGATCGCCGACCTCGACCGCGAGGGCGACGACGCCGGCGCGCTCGAGCCGTGGCCGCAGCTCGTCCAGGTCGCCCACTACCGGACCCGCGCGCGCTGGATCGAGCGGCCCGAGCTCGAGTCCGACGACCTCTCGCGCCTGTTCTGGGACCGCATCCCCGGTCCGCGCGCGGCCACGGGCGAGGTCACCTGCCGCTGGGTCTCGCACCCCGGCCAGCGCCACCGCGCGATCCGCCCGTCCTGCGACGGCGGCGTCAACGTCTTCCGCCGCCGCTACCGGGTGCCCGAGCCGCTGCAGTTCGAGACCGCCGAGACGGGCCCGGTCGACGAGGTCGCCCGTTACGCGCGCTTCCGCGAGCGCGAGCTGCCCGAGCCGGCCGCCGACGGGCTGACGATCCTCCTGGCCGGCGAGCTGGCTCACAACCCGGAGCGCGTGCTGGCGCTGCGCGAGCGCGGGCACCGGCTGCTCGGCCTGTGGACGCCGGACGGGCTCGGCTTCGACACGGTGGGGCCGCTGCCGTTCCCCGGCGTCGAGGACCTCGACCCGGCCGACTGGCGCGCGGCGATCTGCGAGGCCCGGCCCGACGTCATCTACGCGCTGCTCAACTGGCGCGCCGTCCCCTTCGCCCACGCGGTGCTCGAGGCGGACCTCGGGATCCCGTTCGTCTGGCACTTCAAGGAGGCGCCGCAGCGCTCGCTGTCGCACGGGGAGTGGCCGATGCTCGCCGGCCTCGCCTCCCGCTCGGACGCCTGCCTGCTCTCGAGCGCCGCCGAGCGCGACTGGTTCCTCGCCGCGCTCCCGGGCCGCCTCGACCCGGAGCGCACCCACGTCCTCGACGGCGACCTGCCCAAGCGCGACTGGCACGACGCCGCCCCCGCGCCCCGGCTCTCCGCCGCGGACGGCATGCCCCGCGTCGCCGTGCTCGGCCGGCCGGTGGGGATCGAGCCCGAGGACCTCCTACGGCTCACGGACGGCGGCGTCCACGCGCACCTGCACGGCGTCGACCCGGCGTGGGCGGCGTCGACCGCCGCGCTCGCCCCCGACCGCATCCATCTCGAGGAGCGCGTGGAGCCGGCGCGCTGGGTCGCCGCGTTGTCGCGCTACGACGCCGGTCTCCTGCACACGGTCCGCAGCGCCAACGGCGGCGACATCCGCCGCGCCACCTGGGACGACCTCGATCTCCCGGCCCGCCTGCCCACCCTCATGGCCGCCGGCCTCCCGTGTGTCGCGCGTGCGAGCCCGGGGGCGATCGTCGCGGCCGAGGCGCTGCTCGAGGAGCTCGGCGTGGGGATCCTCTACGACGAGTGGCACGAGCTCCCGGAGCGCCTGCGCGAGGAGGTCGGCACGCGCGAGCGCGGCGACCGCGCGTGGGCGTGGCGCCAGGAGCTGACCTTCGACCAGCACGCCGACCGGCTGATCGGGATCCTGCGGGCGGCGGTCGAGAGCCGGGCGGTGGGTGCGGCGGAGTAGGGCGACATCAGAAGCGTGCGGTCGTCGTCGAGCAATCGCTTCGGGGGCCGGCGGGCGTGGCGCGGAGCGCTATCGCGATGCGCGCGGTGCGGCCCGGACGGACGTCGACCGCAAGCTCGCAGCGAGTCGCGTCGGCCGGCGGATCGAGGTTCGGACACATCGCCTCGCAGGGGCGCTCGACCGCGGTCACGCGGTATCTGCCGGCCGGAACCGACCGCTCGAAGACCGGATCGTCGAGCGTCTCGACCGGCCGCAGCTCGTCGACGACGCGATCCCCATCGCTCGCGACGATGCGCACTACGGACCACCCAGGCGGGGTCACGCGCGGGAGCGGTCATGCAGGAGGCCCGAAGCGGCGCCACCGGCGAGGAGTTGGAGGGCCCGCCCGCGGGCGGGCCCTCACCTCCACTCGTTCCTACTTGTCGAACGGACGCGCCGACTGGTTGCGCGCGCCGGGCGTTGCGGGCCGGCCCTTGGCGTAGGTCCGCGGCTTGCTGCGCCGCGACTTCCGCGCCGTGGCGTCCATCCGGATGACCCGCTCCTGCAGCTGCGGGTTCAGGCGGTTGAAGCCCACGAGGGTCGTCTCGCCGACGTCGGCGTGGAAGCGCTCGAAGCCGTAGGCCGTCTCGCGGTAGTCCGGCTTGGCCGCGGTGCCGTAGTTGCGGCTCAGGCCGTCGTTGGAGTACACCGGGATGCTCTCGAACTTGCCCGACCTCTGCGGGTAGGTGTACGCCGACCAGGTGTTCGTGCCGTTCATGTCGGCGAACGCGATCTCCCTCGGCGCCCGCGGGTCGCTGAAGTCGATCACCGAGGAGCCGCCGCGGTAGTACGCGTTGACGAGCAGGTAGCGGTCCTTCGCCGGCACCGCGATGCCGAGGTGCGAGGAGCAGTACTGGCCAACGGAGCCGATGTTGTCGTTCGTCGGGCGCGGGTTGCGGTACTCCGACAGCAGGTCGCCGCTCGCCGCGTCGAAGAAGAACATGTTCCCCGTCTCGAAGACCCGCGGACCGCCGGAAAGGCCGCCGGTCTTCGTCGTCACCGCCGGGCAGCCGTCGCCGAAGGACTCGTCGATGAAGTTGGCGACCTTGCCGTCCCAGCTGAACGTCGTCGAGTGCCAGAAGTCGACGTTCGGCTGGTCGTGGACCCAGCGCGGGTTGGCCGTGTCGGGCAGGCCGCTCCTCTTGTCGATGTCCCAGACCTGGGCCTGCTCGGCGCACGCGGCGCCGACCATGGCCTTGCCCGGGAAGACGCTCAGGTCGTGGCAGCCGAGGAAGTCGTCGAGCGGCGCCCGGAGGCCCTGCTCGCTGACCGGCCGGTAGGTCCCGTCCGCGTCACCGGGGTAGACGACCGGGAGCTCGCGGACCTCGCGGGCGGCCGCCGGGTCCTTGAACGGCACCTCGACGACCTGGATGACGCCGTGGTTGACCTTCCGGCCCTGCTGGGCGCCCAGCGGCCCGCAGGTCGGGCCCTCGCCGAGCGGGTAGCTCGAGTTGAGCACGAGCATCGACTTCGAGCCGGGCTTCGGCAGCAGCGTGTTCGTGTGCGAGCCGCAGTCCTGGTAGACCGTCGCGATCTGCGTCGGCCTGGTCGGGTCGGAGACGTCGAAGATCCGCAGGCCCTCCCAGGCGCCGGCGGGGTACTGGCCCGTGGAGGCGTTCTTGGCGACGGGCCCGGCGCCGCACTGCGGACCGGCGAGGACGGCGTCGACGGAGAGCACCAGCGTGTCGGCGCGGCCGTTGGCGTCGCGGTCGAAGACGGACGGATCGCCCTGCGGGCCGAAGCAACGGGCGTCGCCGACCTGCCGGGGCGTGGGCTGCGACACGTCGAAGATCCGGAAGCCGCCGTAGTCGCCGACGTAGGCGTACTTCCCCCAGAACGCCATGTCGGAGCTCGTGAGATGCGTGTTGGCCTTGTTGAACGGGTTCTGCGCCGTCTGGAAGTTGGCGAGGAACGAGAACTGCTGGCCGAACGGTGCCGGCAGCGGGGTGCCGCCCTCGTCCGGGTCGTGCGCGAGCGCCGAGCCGCTCGACATGGCCATCGCGGCGCCGCAGGCGGCCGCCAGGGCCTTCCATCGTCTTGTCATGTTCCCTCCCAGGAACGGTGAGACTGAGGCGCGGTACCCGCGCGCCCCCCGAGTTGGGCGCAACTCTAATCGCTACCGCGCCGAGAGCGCAACGATTCCCGCCATCGTCGCGATCGCCCCCGCGAGCTGGGCGGGGGAGAGGCGCTCGCGGTCGAGCCCGAGGGCCAGCCCGACGGTCACCACGGGAAAGAGCGAGCCGACCACGGAGACCACGCTGAGGTCGCCCTCGCGGGTGGCCGCCGCGTAGGCGAGCGTCCCGGCGAACAGCAGGATCCCCGGGATGACGAGGAGCGGCAGCCGCGCGGCGGGGAGGCGGAGCTGCGCGCCCGTGGAGAGCGCGACCGCGAGCAGGATCACCACCAGGCTCGCCCGGCTGAGGAGGACCGCCCAGCCGCTCGAGTCCTCGGAGGCGGGGCCCATCGCGGCGAGGAAGAGGCCGAAGAAGAAGGCGGAGGCGAGCGCGAGCACGACCGCGCGCCGGCGGTCGTGCTCCTTGGGGACGGGCGGGCCGGCGGCCGCCGCCGCCGCCGAGGGGCGCCGGGCGACGAGCGCCAGGCCGCCGAGGGCGAGCACGATCCCCGCCGCCTTGAGTGCGGTGAGCGACTCGCCCTGCGAGAGGCCGTAGGCGACCGGCACCGCGGCCCCGAGCGCGCCGATCGGAGTGACGATGCTCAGCGGCCCGGTTGCGGCGGCGCGGTAGAAGAGGACGAGCCCGAAGGCGTTGCCGAGCCCGGCGACCAGCGCGGCCGCGACGGCGTCGCCCGCCGGCACGGCGTCGCCCTGGCCCGCGACCACCAGCGCGGACAGCGCGAGCGAGCACGACTGGCCGGCGATGAGGAGCACGAACACCGGCGCGCCGCGTGCGAGCCGCGGGCCGAGGTAGTTCGAGGAGCCGTAGGCGATCGAGGTCAGCAGCGCGAGGGCGACGGCCACGAGGGGATCGTCGCAGCCGCTCGCCGCCGCCGGCCGGTAGCGTCCGGCCGATGAGCGACTCCCGCGACCTCGACGTCGTCCTCCACGGCGCGACCGGCTTCGTCGGGCGCCTCACCGCCGAGTACCTCGCGCGCCACGCGCCCGCGGGAGCGCGGATCGGGCTCGGCGGGCGCTCGCGCGAGCGC
>JALYMV010000077.1 GCA_030773575.1 Actinomycetota bacterium | reverse complement strand
GTAGCGGTCGAACCGCGCCTGGAACACGCTCGCCGAGTTGTTCGCGTAGGCGGCCTGCGCCATCACCATCGCGAGCGCGCGCCGGGCGCGGGCCGGCAGCAGCAGGCACAGCAGCACGACGGCGAGGAGCACCGCCGAGGCCGGGACGACGACGGGGAGGACGTGGGTCGCGATCGGGGCGAAGCCCGCCATCCGACCGAAGTCTGACGGGGCGGTCCTCATGGCGCCGGCGCGGCGCTGGCGCTGCTCGCAGCCGCCGCCGCACGGCCGCGCTCGTAGTCTGGATCGGGATGTCCGCCGCTCCCGCCACCGTCTCGTCCAACCGCGGCCTGGCCGCCCTCGCCCGCCGCGAGGTCGCGCGCGTGACGAAGCTGTGGACGCAGACGGTCGTCGCGCCCGTGCTCTCGAGCGCGCTGTTCATCATCGTCTTCGGCCTCTCGCTCGGCGACCGGATCCGGGAGGTCGCCGGCGTCCCGTACGACCAGTTCATCGTTCCCGGCCTGATCGCGATGGGGATGGCGCAGGCCGCCTACGCGAACAACTCGGCGAGCGTGTTCCAGGCGCGGTTCGACCGCTACCTCAACGACGTCCTCGCCGCGCCCATGCGCCCGTGGCAGGTCAACCTCGCGCTGTCGCTGGGCGGCGCGGTGCGCGCGCTGCTCATCGGCGGCGGGCTGCTGGCGATCGCCGTGCCGCTGACCGGCGTCCCCGTGCGCGAGCCGCTCGTCCTGCTCGCCGCGATGACGCTGATGCTCGTGCTGTTCTGCTCGCTCGGCGTGGTCGTCGGCATCCACGCCGAGTCGTGGGACCACACGGCGTTCATCACGAACCTGGTGATCCTGCCGCTGTCGTTCCTGGGCGGCGTCTTCTACTCGATCGACTCGCTGCCGTCGCCCTGGGAGGAGGTCTCCCACCTCAACCCGATCTTCTACCTGATCGGCGGCGTGCGCTACGGGTTCCTGGGCTCGAGCGACGTGTCGGTCTGGCTCTGCCTCGGGGTCGCCGCGGCGATGGCGGCGGTCTGCGTGGCGTGGAGCTCGTGGCTGTTCTCGACGGGCCGCCGGCTCAAGCCCTAGCGCCACCCCGCTGTCAACCGGAGCTTCGGCACGCTTGCGCGACGGTGCCCTATGGTCGGCCGCCGTGTTCGAGCTCTCGGTGCCCAACGGCCTGACCGTCCTGCGGATGCTGCTGGTGCCGGTGCTCCTCGCGGCGCTGCTCTCCGAGGGCCCGGGCGGCGACGCGCTCGCGGCCGGCGTCTTCGTCCTCGCGAGCGTCACGGACGCCCTCGACGGCTACATCGCCCGCCGCCAGCGCTCGGAGTCGGCGTTCGGGAAGCTGATGGATCCGCTGGCCGACAAGCTGCTGATCACTGCGGCGCTCGTCGCGCTCGTCTCGCTCGACCGGGTGGCGGCGTGGGTCGCGATGGTGATCATCGCGCGCGAGTTCGCAGTCACCGGCCTGCGCCAGCTCGCGGTCGAGCAGGGCCACGTCTTGCCCGCGAGCGGCTGGGGGAAGCTCAAGACCGCCTTCCAGATCGCGATGGTCCTGGCCCTGATCGCGATCGACGGCTCGCCGATCTGGGTCGACGGGCTCGTCTACGCGACCGTCGTCGTCACGGTGCTCTCGGGGGCGGACTACTTCTTCGGGCTGCGGCGGCTGTTCGCCGCCGACGCTCAGGCGCGGCCGTCGAGCCAGTCGCGCATGGAGACGTGATGCACCGCCGGCTCGCCTGACGCGAGTTCGCCCCGGAGCTGCCCCAGCACCCCGAAGCGCTCCGCCACCACGTTGTGCTGGTGGATCGTCTCGAGGTTCTCCTGGCGGGCGGAGACGAACGCGCTGTCGTCGAGCTCCGGGAAGCGCTCGATCACGCCGGCGATCATCTCGCGCACGCAGTCCTCGACGAACCGCGGCCGGCGGTGGGCCTTCTCGACGACGGCGGCCTCGTCGGAGCGCTTCATCAGCTCGTAGATCTCCGACGACATCGAGCCCTCGACGATCCGCAGCAGGTCGTGGGCGTCGATCGGGATCTCGCAGCCCTCCGTCACCCCGATGCGCAGCGTGCCGAGGCCGCGCTGGTTGTGGGTCGCGACGGGGACGGCGTCGAGGATGCGGTCGACGTCGTCGCCGCTGAAGCCGTCGGCGAGCAGCCGCTCGCGCGCCGCGCCGGCGACGAGCCCCTGCGCGCACGGGCAGGCGGTCATCCCCTGGGCGGCGACCCCGACGAGCCGCCGGGTCCCCGCCTCGCCGGCCACCGCAGAGCCGAGCAGCGAGTAGATCTCCTGCGTGTCGATCTGCGAGACCGGCGCGGGACGGTGGACGGGGTAGCGCGCATCGATCGTCACCTCGGCGCGGCGGGCGCCCTGGCGGTCGCGCACGCGCTCGGCGATCCGCTGCGCGAGCGTTTCGGCGCGGAAGACCGGCTCGTGGAGGACCACCTCGCCGATCGCCTCGTTGACGACCTCCTCGAAGCGCGACATGTGCGTGCCCTTCTGGCGGGGGCCGAGGTCGACGAAGCACTCGAGCGTCGCCGAGAAGAGCTGCTCGGCCCCGTCCTGGCGGATCCGGATGACCTTCTCGACCCGGGTCACGCCCACGCGCGAGAGCGAGACGTGCAGCGTCGGGATCTGGGCCTGGACGTCTTCGAGGGTGACCGCCATCGGGTGGTCCACATTACGACCTGCAGACCCGCGGCAGTTTTGGGGCGCTCCGGTCGTTGTCGTGGAAGTCATCGCAGCGGCGGCATGACGGTGAGGCCGGTGCAGCAGAGGTAGATCAGCGCGATGAGCGGCTCGGGGCCGTGGAAGCCGAACGAGCGGTGGCTGAGCA
>JALYMV010000076.1 GCA_030773575.1 Actinomycetota bacterium | reverse complement strand
GGCGGTCCCGGCGGCGGCCCGCCGCGCCGCCCCCCGCGCCGTGGCCGTCGCCGCCGCGGCACCTACGTCCAGCCCGAGGCGCAGGACAAGTCCACCCTCGAGGTCGGCACCTTCCGGATCAACTCCGGCTCGACCGTCAAGGACGTCGGCGAGTACCTCGGCGTCCCGGTCCCCGAGATCATCAAGAAGCTGATGCAGCTGGGCGAGATGGCGACGCTCACCCAGACGCTCTCCGACGACGCGATCCAGGTCATCGCGGACGAGTTCGACAAGGAGATCGAGATCGTCCACGCCGCCGACGACGTGGACGCCGAGCCGACCTTCGAGGACGCGCCCGAGGACCTCGTCGACCGCCCCCCGGTGGTCACGATCATGGGCCACGTCGACCACGGCAAGACGTCGCTGCTCGACGCCATCCGCGAGACGGAGGTCGCGGCGGGCGAGGCCGGCGGTATCACCCAGCACATAGGCGCCTACCAGGTCCACCACGGCGACAAGGTCATCACCTTCCTCGACACGCCGGGCCACGAGGCGTTCACCGCCATGCGCGCCCGCGGCGCCCAGGTCACCGACATCGTGGTCGTGGTCGTCGCCGCCGACGACGGCGTCAAGCCCCAGACCCGCGAGGCGATCGACCACGCGAAGGCCGCCGAGGTCCCGATGCTCGTCGCGGTCAACAAGATCGACAAGGAGGGCGCGCAGCCCGAGCGCGTCCGCACCGAGATGGTGGGCCTCGGCCTGCAGCCGGAGGAGTGGGGCGGCGACACGATGTTCGTCGACGTCTCCGCCAAGGCCCGCACCAACCTCGAGGAGCTGCTCGAGTCGATTCAGCTGATCGCGGAGGTCGAGGAGCTCAAGGCCAACCCGGAGGCCGAGGCCTCCGGCGCGGTGGTCGAGTCCCGCCTGGACCCGGGCCGCGGCGCGGTGGTCACCATCCTCGTCCAGCGCGGCACCCTGAAGGTCGGCGACGCGCTCGTCGCGGGCGCCCACTGGGGCCGCGTCCGCGCGATGCACGACTACAAGGGCGAGAAGGTCAAGAAGGCCCGCCCCGGCGAGCCCGTCGAGATCCTCGGCTTCGACACGGTCCCCGAGGCCGGCGAGTTCGTGCAGGTCGTCGAGAACGACCGCAAGGCCCGCCAGCTCGCGGGGGAGAAGGCCAACCGCCTCAAGACGGAGTCCCTCGCCCGCCGCTCGGGCAAGAAGGTCTCGCTCGAGTCGATCTTCGACCGCGCGCGCGGCGCGGCGCTCGTGCCCGAGCTCAACCTCGTGCTCAAGGCCGACGTCTCCGGCTCGCTGGAGGCCTTCGAGGACGAGATCGCCAAGCTCCCGCAGGAGGAGGTGACCGTCAACGTCATCCACACTGGCGTCGGCGGCATCACCGAGTCCGACGTGATGCTGGCCTCCGCCTCCGACGCGGTCGTCCTCGGCTTCAACGTCCGCCCGGTCGGCGAGGCCCGCCAGGTCGGCGACCGCGAGGGTGTCGAGGTCCGCCTGTACTCCGTCATCTACCGCGCGATCGAGGAGCTGCGCGACGCCATGGAGGGCCTGCTGGCCCCCGAGGAGGTCGAGCACACCCTCGGCACCGTCGAGATCCGCACGACGTTCCGCGCGTCGAAGGTCGGCGTCATCGCCGGGTCCTACGTGACCGACGGCAAGGTCACGCGCGGGGCCAAGGCGCGCCTGGTGCGCGACGGCACGGTGGTCTACGACGGCGAGATCGCCTCGCTGCGGCGCTTCAACGACGACGTGCGCGAGGTCGCCTCGGGCTACGAGTGCGGCATCGTGCTCAAGGACTTCATGGACGTCAAGGAGGGCGACGTCCTGGAGGCCTACGAGACCCGGCAGGTCGAGCGGACGCTCGCCTAGCGTCCTCGCTCCGCCTCCTTGTTCGTCGCGATCCTGCGCGTGCATCTGCACTTCCCGCAGGCGGGCTCGCTGAAGGCGAAGCGCGCCGAGCTCAACTCGATCAAGGCGCACCTGCGCCAGCGCCACGGCGCGTCGGTCGCCGACGTCGGCCACCAGGACACCTGGCAGCGCGCGACGCTCGCGATCGCGGTGGTCGGGCAGTCCGAGACCGCGACACAGGAGCGCGCCGACGACGTCGGCCGCTACCTCGACGCCCGCACGGAGGGCGGCGCGCGCGTCGAGCGGCGCCTGGCGTCGTGGTCGGATCTGGAGGCAATAGGATGACCACCGGCCGCATGCGACGGGTCGACGAGGCGGTCCGGGAGGTGCTCTCCGACGCGATCGCCTGCGACGTCAAGGACCCGCG
>JALYMV010000075.1 GCA_030773575.1 Actinomycetota bacterium | reverse complement strand
CTGGGTCGCCGCGAACCCCGAGCTGATCGAGCTGCACTTCCTGCCCGGCTACAGCCCCGAGCTCAACCCCGCCGAGTGCCTCAACCAGGACGTCAAGACCAACGCCCTGGGCAAGCGCCGTCCCGTCAACCTCGGCGAGCTCAAGGCCGACGTCCGCGGCTTCTTGCGCTCCTGCCAGCGCCGCCCAGCCAAAGTCGCCCGCTACTTCCTCGAGCGCCACGTCACCTACGCCGCGGCACCAACTATTTGACACTCAGGAGTAGGTAGGTGCGCATGGAGCTTCGCCGCGCCCGCGCCGCCGCCGCCACCACGACCGCCGCGTTCGCCCTCGCCGCCGCCGCGGCTGGGGCGCCCAGTGCGTCCGCCTCGTGCGCGATGCGGACGGCCGCCGGCCAGCTCGCGGCGGCCGATGTCGCCTTTGTCGGCCGGCTGACGGAGCGGCGCGGGGACCGCTTGATCTTCGCCGTCGACGAGGGGCTCAAGGGCTCGCCCGGCTCGACCGTCGAGGTGCCGCAGCCCGGGGTGAACGTCGGTCAGCCTCAACCCGCGGCCCGGCGAGCCGATCGGGCTGACCGGGAAGCGCAACCCGGATGGCAGCCTGGCGGCCAACGACTGCCTCCGCAGTGCCCCGGAGAACCTACGGGCGGCGGCGGCCGCGCCCGAGACCGACTGCAGCGCCCCGCGCGTGAAGGCGATCAAGGCGCTCGGCCGTGCCCGCGCCGGCGCGACCACCCGCTTCCGGGTGCGCCTGGCCGGCGCGGAGGGCCGGCTCGACCGCCTTCGCGTCGACTGGGGCGACGGCTCGTCGCGGACCTACCGGTTCGACCCGGAGGGGATCGACCGGAACCTGATCATCAAGCGCCGCTTCCGCCGCACGGGCGTGCGCCGGGTGCGTGCGACCGCCAGCGGGCGGCCCGTGCTCGCGTGCGGCGTCTTCGGTCTGCCGCCGCGCGACACCTCGGCGCGGCGCACCGTGGCGGTCCGCGTCCGCTCGGCGGCCCAGCCGCGGCCGGCCGGCTAGGAGTCTGTCGGGAACGTGGCGCCCGACCGGGGTGGTCTGAGGACCAAGCGGGGCGACGACGACACGGATTCCGCGTGGTTCAGCCACGTGGGGTTCGTGGCGGTGGCGCATCCGCGCAGCGTCCTGGGCCGCATCCGGGCGCTGCGGGACCTTTTCGACAGGCTCCTAGGCCGCGCGGCGGGCCGGCGAGGCGCGGTACTCGCGGGCGGCCTCGACCAGGGAGGCGATGACCCCGGACTCCGGGTCGGCCTCGGGGTGCCACTGCACGCCGAGCGAGTACGTCCGGCTCGGGTCCTCGATCGTCTCGGGCAGCTCGTCGAGGGTGGCCCGGCCCGTGATCACGAGGCCGTCGCCGAGCCGGTCGATCCCCTGGTGGTGGTGGGACTTCGTCGGGTGGCGCAGCTCGCCCGCCGCCCGGGCGGCCAGCGTCCCCTCTGCCAGCACGACGTCGTGGTCGGCCCCGTCGAAGCTGCCCATCACGCGCCGGTGGTCCTGGTGGCCGACCGAGTCCGGGAGGTGCTGCAGGAGCGTCCCGCCGCGGGCGACGTTCATCACCTGCATCCCGCGGCAGATCCCGAGGACGGGGATGTCTCGCTCCCACGCGCGCCGCACGAGCGCGATCTCGAAGTCGTCGCGCTCGGGCACCGTCCCGGTCGTGTGCGGGTCGGGGATCGCGCCGTAGCGGGAGGGGTCCACGTCGGCGCCGCCGGCCAGCATCAGCCCGTCGATGAGGTCGAGCACCCGGTCGGGGTCGGCAGCGGTGGCCGGGTCGGGCGGCAGCACGATCGGGGTGGCGCCGGCAGCCGCCACCTCGCGCAGGTAGGAGCGCGGCACGAGGGCGACCTGGTCGTCCCACACGCCCCAGCGCGCGCGCTCGAGCGGGGCGCACACGCCGATGACCGGCGGCCGGCGCCTCACGCGGGCTGATCCCGTGCGTTCATCGCCGTCGAAGATACGACGGGCCGCTCGGCGCCCTGCCGCGATCCCGATCGCGGTCGCGCGCTCCGGCGTGCTCGCGGAACTGCCGCTCGAAGTCCGGCCACCACGGTGGCTCGCCGTCCGGGGGCGGTCCGCCGCCGCCCCCGCCGCCGTCGTCGTCGTCGGTGTCATCACCGTCGTCGGAATCGCGAGCACGGCGCCGGGGGACGGCGATGAGCCCGGAGACGAGCACGGCGAGCGTGGCGATGAGCAGGCCGGAGATCCAGACCATGGCCGCCAGGTGCGACGCGCCGAGCAGGGTCACGACGGCCACCGTCCAGCCGAGAGCCACGACGGCGGCGGCGACGAGCTTCACGGAGCGCGGTGCAAGCATCACGATGACTTCTACCCGACCGGACGGGCTCGAGTCGCTTACTCGGCGACGGTTGACGTAGCATCACCGCGATGTCCGCCGCCGACACGAAAGCGCTCATCGAGCGCGCGATCGCGAACTTCCAGGCCGAGGTCCCGGCGCTCGCCAAGCTCAAGCTGGTGACCGAGCTCGAGCTCCGCGGCCGCGGCGACGTGCAGCTCTACCGCGTCGAGGTCCCGGGTCCGAAGATCACCAAGGACATCGCCTCCGACGCGAAGGTCCGCCTCTCCGTCCCGCGCTCGCACTTCAACGAGCTCGCCGAGGACGGCAGGATCCGCACCTGGCGCGACGCGTTCGAGACGGGCACCGTCAAGGCCAGCGGGCCGCCCGAGATCCTCAAGCTGATCCAGAACGTCGTGGAGAAGCAGGAGGAGCGCGGCCGGATCCGCAAGGCCAAGCCGCACCGCTAGGACCGGCGCGGGCCTACACCGGCGGCGGCCCTAGCGGGCGCGCTTGACGACCTTGACGGAGTAGCGCGAGGGCTTCAGGCGGACGTCGGGGTTGTCGATCTCGCCGAGGCGGTCGATCAGCTTGATCCACTGCTTGGGCTTGAGGATCGCCGACACCTTGCGGGCCGTCTTGTCGTCGAGGTTGTAGAGCGGGCGCCAGCCGATGTGGATGTGGTCCGCGTGGTCGCCCATCGCCAGCGTGTTGTCCGTGCCGTCGAAGCTCATCAGGGAGATGATCTGGTCGGGCTTCATCGTGCCCTGGAGGGTCAGCAGGCGGCGGATGGTCGTCTCGGTGATCGAGCCGCGGCCCTGGTTTCCCATGATCGGGATGCCGTTGACGGCGGCGATGTCGACCGCGTCGCCCGACGAGTGCTGGGAGACGTTGCCCGACGCGGTCAGGTAGCCGTGGCCGCAGCGCAAGGAGGAGACCGTCGGCCGCAGCCCGTTGCCGGCCAGGTACTCGAGGGTCGCGAGCACCCGGCGGTCGATGATCCCGGAGCGGATGTCGCCGCGGCCGCAGGAGTAGACGTTGATGCGGGGGTTGGCGAGCACGCGGCGCTCGAGCGTCTCCTTGCTCATGAGCATGATCTGGCCGATGGTCGGCGCGTCGGCGTCCTCGCCGAAGAACGGGTTCTTGCCCTTGGCGCGGTAGACCGCGGTGGACTCGAGCAGCTTCCAGCCGTCGAGGATCGGCTTGGGGTCGACGCGCGGGGCGCCGCGGCCGGCGGGACGGACCTCGAAGCGCAGGTGGGACGCCTTGCCCGCACGTCGGCCGCCGATGCGGCCGAGGATGGTGCCGCCGATGATGCGGGCGCCGCGGCGCAGCGGCTTGGCGACGTAGTGCTTGGGGTCGAAGCGCAGGAGGTCGTCGCCGGCCGGGCTGTAGGCGTCGTAGCCCGCGTCGGCGAGCTGGAGATAGCCGCCGGCGTCGCGGGCCTCGGGGCGCGCCGGGTTGGCGAACAGGCGCTCCTTGCCGGTGGCGGCGGGGGTGGCCGGCGCGGCGGCCTTCGCG
>JALYMV010000074.1 GCA_030773575.1 Actinomycetota bacterium | reverse complement strand
AATGAGATGAACAACGGCGCGCTCATGTCGCGCGCCAGTTTGACGTAGAGAAGCTCTATCAGTCGGTCCGTGCCGGTCGTTACTCCGTCAGCCGTGAGGGGGACGGTCCATTCCGCCTCGTGATCTTTGCGAGACAGCACGAGCGCGTCGTCGATCATGAACACCCAGGCCCACGCCGATGCCGGCTTCCCGCCATCGATCGCAAGCTTCCCGCGCCGCGCCACGGCGAGAGAGGCGATAGCGAATCTGATGTGCTCGGCGTGCGACGCCTGTCGTCGGGGACGCCGATGACGGCGACCTCGGCGATCGCGGGGTGCTCGTAGAGGACCTACTCGATCTCGCGCGGGTAGATGTTGTAGCCGCCGCGGATGATGAGCTCCTTCTTGCGGTCGACGATGAAGTAGAAGCCGTCGTCGTCGCGCTTGGCCATGTCGCCCGTCTTGAACCAGCCGTCGGCGTCGATGGACTCCTTCGTCGCGTCCTGGCGGTTGTGGTAGCCCTTCATGACGTTGTGGCCCCCGCCATGTCGACGACCGGTCGCGCTCGCCACGGGTGTCCGCAACCTGGCGGCGCCCGGCTCGTTGTGAGCGGCATGAACCTACGCAGGCCGGCGTTCTTCGCGGTCCTCGTCGCCCTGTCGATCGGGCTGGGGTCCAGTGCCACGAGTGTCGCGCGTCCGGATCAGCCGAGACGTGTCGTGGCGGACTTCGCCGGCCCCGACGCGTCGGCCCGGGTCAAGATCCTTCGCTCGCCGGATCGCAGACGGCAGATGCTGGTCGCGGGCAGCTCCGCCACGAAGGACGCGATCCGTGTCCGCTCGATCGACGGTCGCGAGTTCGGTCCGGCACGGCGGATCCCGCACACCTCGGCGGCCTACGGCGACACGGAGGCCTTGGGCAACGACGGCACGCTCGCCGTCGCCTGGGAGGAGGAGCGACCGGCGCCCGCGGACGCGGACGAATTGCGGTGCTACTGCCTCATCCGTGCCCGGACACGACGCCCCACCGGGTCCTTCCGCTCGCCGCAGGTGGTGGTGCCGGCGACCGACGACGTGGAGGACTACGGCACCGCGGTGGATCCACGCGGCGACGCGGTGGTCGTCTGGAGCACCACCGATGCCTTGAAGCTGACGCTGGCGCCCCGCGGGCGCGCCTTCGGCCGACCGCAGACGATCCTGACGCCCGGCGCTGACTGGCTTCTGCTGGGCTACGCGCACGGACGCCTCCGGATCGCCGTCCAGCGGTACGACGGGTTCCGCTTCTCCCTCGAGATGCTGACCGTCCATCCGGCGAGTGGGCGGGTCACGCGACGGGTCCTCGGCGACGAGCGCACGCTGCCCGAGTTCGAGCTGCTCGGAGCAACCGGAGCCTCGGGCCTTGCGGCGGACGGGCGCGGCGGTCTGCTGGCGCTGTGGACGCGGACATCGAAGCGGGGGACCTACGTCTACGCCGCCACCCGCCGGAGGACGGGTCGCCTCGGGCCGCCTCGGCGGCTCTGGCGCGCGGGCTCGCGCGATGTGACCTGCGACCCGTCGCCCGCGCTCGCCGGCGGCGGCCACGCACTCGCTGGGATCGACTGCCGGGACGACCAGTCGGAGTACTTCGCGGGATACGTGCAGGTTGCGACGGGATCGCTGACCCGTGGGTTCTCCCGTCCGACTCGCAGGCTCTTCAGCCACCCCGCGGGCACGCTGGCGGTGGACGTCGACCGGCGGGGACGCGCCCTCGCCGCCTGGAAGGTGTCGGCCGTCCGCGAGCGCTACGTTGCGCTCACGGGGTCGGGTGGCTCCCTGCACGCCCCGCACCTGCTCTCGACGACACGGGACGAGACGCCGGCCTCCCCCGCGGTGAGCATCGCCGCCGACGGCACGGGGACGATCGCCTGGACCGAGGACGCTCGCGCGTACGCGGCGCAAGAAGCGATCAGGTGAGCCGGCCCACGCAACGCGTCAGCGCGGCGTCGCAACGCAACTGTTTAGGGGCACCACGAAACCCGCAGGCGGCGGGCGACCTATAACCATGAAAGAGGCGGATCTCTTGGGGAAGTCAGACCGAACGGAAGCCAGGCGCTCCCGCAGCCGACTCGCTGGTGCGCTGGCGATCCTGGTGCTCACGGCCGCGGTGTCCGTCGAAGGCGCCGTAGCCGGCGAGGCCGGCGCCCGGACGCAGCCCCGGGCATGCGGCTCTGCCGAACACCCGACGATCGCCGCCAACAGCGTCGGGCGCGTGTACCGCGCCTTCAACAAAAAGAGGGGCGTCAGGCAGACGGTGGGATGTCTCTACGGATCGCGCCGCCGCGTCGTGCTCGGCTTCAAGGAGGGGATGCGCGAGCACACCGTCACGCACACGACGCTTTCAGGGCGGTTCGCGGGCGCCTTTCAGCAGTACGCCGGCCGGGGCGGTGCGTTGCTCCAGACGCGGGTGTTCGACCTGCGCTCGGGCCGGCGGGTCTTCGAAGCTCGCGAGGACCAGGAATTTGGTCCCGACGGACGACAGCCGGTTAATTCGCCGTACGGGCGGGCGTTGGTCGTCGCGCGCAACGGCACGGCCGCTTGGACCGTCGAACGCGTCGGTCTCAAGACAGGGCGCGTCGTCACGACCGAGGTCCACGTCCGCGACTCCGCGAGCGCGAGACTCGTCGACAGCGGAGCAGGCATCGCGGCGCGATCGCTCGCGCTCGGCGGCTCCACCGTGTACTGGACACACGACGGCCAGGCCCGGTCGATCGAGCTTGAGTGACTCTGCCGACGTGAGCTGGAAAACCTTCCTCCGAGCGCCCCTGCGAAGGTCCGACGGGCGACGAGCGTGGTCAACCCGCGCTGCGTGATGTAGCGGATCGGCGGCTTCCGCTTTCCGCTGGTGCCGGCGACGCCGCTCTTGCCTC
>JALYMV010000073.1 GCA_030773575.1 Actinomycetota bacterium | reverse complement strand
GCGCCCGGGATGATCAGCGCCAGCCGGTCGCCCGAATGGCGGCAGGCCGTGCCCGCGCACCGCGAGGCGGCGCGCTGCACGGAGCGCGCGGCGTCCTGGATGGCCGTGTCTCCCGCGGCGTGGCCCTCGCGCTCGTTGATCGCCGGCAGGCCGTCGAGCGCGACGAACAGGACGGAGAACGGCACGCCCTGGACCTCCGAGCGCTGCGCCTCGGCGGCCGCCGCCTCGTGCAGGTAGCGGTGGGAGTACAGCAGGGTCAGGTTGTCGATGATCGCCATCGTCCCCGAGCCCAGCAGCGGCTCGTTCTCGCTGCGGTGCAGGGTCAGCTCGGTGTCGTCGAGCGCCTCGGCGAGCGGGCCGTCGTCGCCGTCGAGCCACGGCGGCGGCCCCTTACGGACCTCCTCGACGAACGCGCGGACGACCTCGGGGTCGAACTGCGTTCCCGCGCAGCGCTCGAGCTCGGCGCACGCGTCCTCGAGGTCCATCCGCGGGCGGTAGGGGCGGTCCTGGGTCATCGCGCTGAAGGAGTCGGCGACGCAGATGATCCGCGCCTCGAGCGGGATCTGCCCGCCGCGCAGGCGGGCGGGGTAGCCCTCGCCGTCGAAGCGCTCGTGATGGTGCAGCACGCCCGCGGCGATCGGCTCGAGCGCCGGGATCTTCGACACGAGCCGGTAGCCGATCCGCGGGTGCAGCTCGATGATCGCGCGCTCCTCGGGCGTGAGCCGGGCCGGCTTGAGCAGGATGCGCTCGGAGATCCCGATCTTGCCGATGTCGTGCAGCAGCGAGCCGAAGATGAGCTCCTCGCGGCGCTGCGGCTCGACGCCGAGGCGCTGCGCGACCGCGGCCACGTACCCGGAGACCTCGCGGGAGTGCCCGCCCAGGAACGGGTCCTTGGCGGTGATCGCGTCGCCCAGCATCTGCACCGTCGCGAGGTAGGCCGAGCGCAGCTCGCCGCGCAGCCGCGCGTTCTCGAGCACGCTGCCGGCGTGGTCGCCGAGGGCGAGCAGGACGTCGTCGTCGTACTCGCCGAAGCCGCCCTCCTTGTTGGCGCAGATCACCGCGCCGCCGAACTGGTCGCGCAGGTAGATCGGGATCGCGACGAGGTTGTCGATCTCGTCGTCGGCCGGGGTGCGCGACGCCGCGTCGATCGCCGCCTCGTCGTTCTCGCGGACCGTCTCGTCGCGCGAGAGGACGCGCTCGGCGAAGGAGCGGGCGAGGGCGGAGTCCTCCGGGTCGTGGTCGAAGCCGCGGTGGCGGACCACGGAGAGCCGGCCGTCGCCCTCCTCGTCGCGGGAGAGCAGGAGGCCCTTGTCGGCGTCGAGCAGCGCGAGCGCGGTCTGCAGGACGAGCGACGGGACGTCGTCGGGATCGGAGAGCGCGCCGTGCTCGTGGTGCATGCGGATGACCTGCGAGCGCAGCTCCGCGGCCCACTCGCGCTCGGCACGGCGGGCGCGCTCCACCAGCTGGCGGGCGCGCTGCTCGGCGCTCAGCCGGTCCTGCGCGCGGTCGCGCTCCTCGGCCGCCTGGCGCTCGACCGTCGCGATCCGCTCCTGGGCGGCCTGGCGCTCCCGCTCTACCTGCTCCCGGGCGGCGCGCTCGACCTCCTGGGCGGCCTGCCGCGCGCGGTCGACCTGGCCCTCCACGCCGGCCAGAACCCGGCGGTCGCGCCACCAGCCGTAGAGGGCGAGGGCGCCGAACAGCAGCGCGAGGACGAGCAGCGGCAGCGCCGCGCGCCGCAGGTCGGCGAGCTGGCGCCCGGAGATCTCGAGCGCCAGCAGGACGACCGTGCAGGCGGCCAGCACCAGGGCGCTGGCCCAGAAGAAAGCGCGGCCCTTCCGTGGTCCACTGAGCATCCGCCGGGCTCGTACCCGGCGCCGGGGCGATCTACGCCAGCGCGGGCTCCAGCTCCGCCTCGAGGCGCTTCTTCGGCAGCGCGCCGACGACCTTGGCGGCCGGGGCCCCGTGCTTGAAGAGGATCAGCGTCGGGATCGAGAGGACCTGGTAGTTGGCGGCCGTCTGCTGGTTGTCGTCCACGTTGAGCTTGACGATCTTGAGGTCGTCGCGCTCGCCGGCGATCTCCTCGAGCACGGGCGCGACCATGCGGCATGGACCGCACCAGGGAGCCCAGAAGTCCACGAGCACCGGGGTGTCGGACTCGATGACCTCGGCCTGGAAGTTGGCGTCCGAGACTTCGTTGATGTTGCCTGCCATGGAGGGGCTCCTCGGTCGGTCTTTGCTTCAGAAAGTATAGCGGCGAAGCAGCGGCACCCGCCAGGCCGCCTCGAGGGCGATCGCCCCGCTCATCTTCGAGTGGCCCTCGCGCCGCTCGTGGAAGACGATCGGGATCTCGGCGACCCGCAGGCCGCTGCGCAGGATCCGGTGCGTGAGCTCGACCTGGAAGGCGTAGCCCTCCGACCGCACGCTCTCGAAGCGGATCGCCCGCAGGGCTCTCGCGCGGAAGCACTTGAAGCCGCCCGTGAGGTCGCGGACCGGCAGGCGCAGCAGCGCGCGGGCGTAGAGGCAGCCGGCCCTCGACACGATCCGGCGCTGCGGGCCCCAGTTCTCCACCCCGCCGCCCCGGACGTAGCGCGAGCCGATCACCAGATCGGCGCCCGCCCTGGCCTCGGCGAGCAGCCGCGGGAGGTCGTGCGGGTCGTGGGAGAAGTCGGCGTCCATCTCGAAGACGTAGCCCGCGCCCTCCGCGAGCGCGAGGCCGAAGCCGGCGACGTAGGCGCGGGCGAGCCCCGCCTTGGCCGGGCGGTGCAGGACGCGGACCTCCGGGTGCCCGGCGGCGAGGGCGTCGGCGATCCGCCCAGTGCCGTCGGGCGACTCGTCGTCGACGACCAGGATGCGGAAGTCCTCGCCGGCGAGCGCGTCGCGCACGGCGGCGACCAGCGACTCGAGGCAGTCGGCCTCGTTGTAGGTGGGGATGATCACCCAGGCGGGGCCGGCCACGACGGGCGCGTACGTTAAGGCAGTGGCCGACCTGACCAACGCCCACATCGCCGCCGCGTTCGACGAGCTGGGCGACCTCTACGAGCTCGACGGCGTCGTCCAGTACCGCGTGATCGCCTACCGCAATGCGGCCAAGGCGGTCCGCGACGCCTCCGTCTCGGTGGCCGAGCTCACGCGTCAAGGCCGGGCGACCGAGCTGCCGGGCATCGGCAAGACGCTCGACGAGAAGCTGCGCGCGCTGGTGGAGACGGGCGACATCCCGGCCGCCCAGAAGCTGCGCGCGAAGTACCCGAGCGGCCTGGTGGCGATCACCCACCTCCCGGGCTTCGGCGCCAAGCGCGCCCGCAAGCTCTACGACGAGCTGGGAATCGACTCGCTCGAGGCGCTGCGGGCCGCCTGCGAGCGCCGTGAGCTGCGGGGGCTGCGCGGCTTCGGCGCCAAGGTGGAGGAGAAGCTGCTCGAGGTGCTCGAGGCGGGGATCGACGGGACGCCGCAGCCGCGCGTCCTGCTCTCCCGCGCCCTCGGGGTGGGCGAGCAGATCGTCGGCGCGCTGCGCGCCCACCCGGCCGCCGACCGGGTGGAGATGGCCGGCTCGCTGCGGCGGCTGGCCGACTCCGTCAAGGACCTCGACGTGATCGCCACGGCGTCCGACCCGCCGGCGCTCGTGCGCGCGCTCACCGAGCTGGCGCTGGTCGAGTCGGTCGGCTCCGCGGGCGAGAACGGCGCCAAGGTGACGCTCCACACCGGGCTGAAGGTCGACCTCAAGGTCGTCGAGCCCGACCAGTTCGGCAACGTCATGCAGCACTTCACGGGCTCCAAGGCCCACAACGTGCAGCTGCGCGAGCTGGTGGTCCGCCGCGGGCTGCACGTCTCCGAGTACGGGATCCTCGACGACGAGACGGGCGAGACGACGCGCTGCGCGACCGAGGAGGAGGTCTACGAGCGCCTCGGGCTCGCGTGGATCCCGCCCGAGCTGCGCGAGGGCCGCGGCGAGCTCGACGCGGCGGCCAACGGCGGGCTCCCGGAGCTCGTGACGGTCGGCGACATCCTCGGGGACCTGCACTGCCACACCGTCGCCTCCGACGGCCGCGCGACGATCGAGCAGATGGCCGCCGCCGCGCGCGACCGCGGCTATGAGTACCTCGCGATCACCGACCACTCCGCCACCCACGGCTTCGGCAACCACGTCGAGCCGGCCGAGCTCGAGCGCCAGATCGAGCGCGTCCGCGAGGTCAACGCCGCCATCGAGGGCATCGAGCTGCTGATCGGGACGGAGACGAACATCCTCCCCGACGGGACCGTCGACTACGACGAGGCGCTGCTCGCCCCGCTCGACTGGACGATCGGCTCCGTGCACACGTCGTTCGGGATGCGCGAGCGCGAGATGACCGACCGGGTGGTCGCCGCGATCGAGCACCCCTACGTCGACGCGATCGGCCACCCGACGGGGCGCAAGATCGAGACCCGCGCGCCCTACGCGATCGACATGGAGCGCGTGATCGAGGCGGCCGCGCGGACTCACACGATGCTCGAGATCAACGCCGCGCCCGACCGCCGCGACCTCAACGAGATCCACGCGCGCGCCGCCGCCGAGGCCGGCGTGCTCATCCTCATCGACTCCGACGCCCACTCGACGCGCAACTTCGAGCTCATGCGCTACGGCGTCGCCACCGCGCGCCGCGCGTGGCTCACCCCCGCGCACGTCGCCAACACGCGGCCGTGGCCGGAGTTCGCGGCGCTGCGCAAGCGGGCGCGGGCTAGGGCATGAGCCGCGGCAGGAGCTCCTCGCGCACGAGCGCGTCGACCGCCTCCCGCCGCCAGGGCGCCAGCGCCTCCGCGGCGCGCTGCGCGTAGCCGGGGACCGGATCGTCGAGGGCGAGGCGGATCGCCGGGGCGAGGTCGGTCGTGACGAGTCGGGGGTCGAGGGCGCGCGCGACCGGGAGGGCGGCGTAGGGGCCCGGCGACGGCGTGGTGACGAGCGCGCAGCCGTCGGCGAGCGCCTCGAGCTGGGCGATCCCGTAGTCCTCGCGGCGCACTCCCGTCACGAAGACGCGGCTGCGGCGCAGCAGGAGGCGATAGTCGGCCGTCGACAGCGAGCCGGCGAACGATGCGCCGGGAGTGGCTGCCGCGCGCTCACCGAGCTGGCGGGCCACTTCCTTGGCGGTGACCCCCGCGAGGACCAGCCGCTCGCCGGTCCGGGC
>JALYMV010000072.1 GCA_030773575.1 Actinomycetota bacterium | reverse complement strand
GACCCGGCTCCTCGAAGAAGCGCAGCGCGCCGTGAGGCTGCGCCGCGGCCGGGGCGGCGCCGAGGGCGACCGCCGTCGCGGCGAGCCAGAGCAGGGCGAGTACGCGGATCGCGGGACGCATGACCGCCAATGTGGCACGCGGCGAGAGAGCTCCGGTCCGGCGGCTTACCGTTCCGTTGCAGGGCGGATTAGGGTGGACTCGTGCACGGCATCGTCCACTCCGAGCTGCGGTCGTTCCTCGTCGACCGGGTCGGCGAGCACGGCTGGCACGAGCTGGCCGCGGGCGCGGGCATCGAGGACGGGGCCTACCGGACCACGGGCACCTATCCCGACGAGGAGATCACCGCGCTGGTGCTCGCCTACTCGCGCCGTTCCCGGCGCCGGCTCGGCGACATCCTCGAGGAGTTCGGCCAGACCATGGCCGGCGACCTGCTCGACACCTACGCGGCCTTCGTGCGCCCGGAGTGGCGGGCGCTCGACGTGATCGAGCACACGGAGCAGGCCATGCACCGCGCGGTGCGCCTCCACGACCCCGACGCCGCGCCGCCGCGGCTGCGCGTCGAGCGCCGCGGGGAGGACGAGGTCGCGGTCTTCTACGACTCCGAGCGCCGGCTCTGCGGCTTCGGGGTCGGCGTCATCCGCGGGATCGCCGAGCGCTACGGCGAGCCCGTCACGATCACCCAGGCCACGTGTCACCACCTCGGCGACCCGCACTGCGAGATCGTCGTCCGGCGGGCAGGCGAGCCGGCGTGACGCCCGGCCCGGCGGATCCCGCCGTCCGGGAGGCGCTCGGCCGGGCGCTGACGGAGGTCCGGCCGGCGATGGCCGGGCTCACACCCGCCCTCGACGACATCGTCGAGCGGGAGGCGCCCAACTACCCCGAACGCGACCGCGAGCAGTTCTTCAACGCGTTCACGATGCTCTTCCGCGACGCACTCGAGGAGCGCAGCGACGAGACCCGGCGCTTCGTCCTCGAGACCGCCGTTCCCGGCATGCTGGCCAGCGGCCGCAGCGTCGTCTCGCTCGTCGAGGGCACTGTCGCCTTCTTCGCCCTGCTCACCCACCGCCTGCTCGACGAAACGCCGCCCGACCTGCGAGAAGCGGCCGCCCTGTGGCTGGCGTGGTACGCGGGCGCCTTCATCCGCGACGTCGTCGACGTCGCCCTCCGCGAGGACGGCGCGTGAGCGCCTCCGGTGGCGCGCTGTTCGACGAGGTCGTCGCCGCCAGCCGCCTGAGCCCCGTGATCGCGCGCTTCACGGTCAGCCGCCTGCTCATCAGCGCCGGCGTCCTCCCCGACGAGATGACCCCGCGCGGCCTCGCCGAGGCGCTGCCGCGGCTCGAGGAGGGGCTCGCCGTCTACCTGGCCGACGACGAGCTGAACGCCGCACTGGCCGAGATCCGCCGGCTGGCCGGGTAGTGCCGGCCCCTCGGTCAGCCTCGCGGCGAGCCGGCGAACACCGGCACCGCGGTGCCGGCCTCCGGCGGCGGCGCCGGCGTCCCGCGTGCACCCTCGCGCGCCGCGCGAACCGCGTCGGCGGTGAAGATCGCGAGCGCCACCCACACGAGCGCGAAGCCGGCGAGTCGCGTCAGCGGCATGGCCTCGCCGTAGATCAGCACGCCGATCAGGAAGTGCAGGACGGGCGCGAGGTACTGCAGAAGCCCGATCGTGGCGAGCGGGACGCGGATCGCCGCCGCGCCGAAGAGCATCAGCGGGACGGCGGTCGTCACGCCGCTGCCGATCAGCAGCGCCACGTGGCCGGCGCCCTCGGAGGTGAAGGTCGAGTCCCCCCGCCCGCTCAGCCACAGCAGGTAGCCGACCGCGGGCAGGACGAGGAACGCGGTCTCGATCGCGAGGCTCTTCGTACCGCCGACGTTGGCGCGCTTCTTGACCAGGCCGTAGAGGGCGAAGGAGAACGCCAGCGTGAGCGCGATCCACGGCGGCCGCCCGTAGTCGACCGCGAGCACCACGACGGCCACCGCGGCGACGGCGACCGCGAGCTTCTGGTGGCGGCGCAGGCGCTCGTGCAGCACGGTGACCGCCAGCGCGACCGTCACGAGCGGGGTGATGAAGTAGCCGAGCGACGTCTCGACGACCTGGCCCGAGTTCACGCCGTAGATGAACATGCCCCAGTTGACGGTGACCAGCGCCGCGGCGATCGCCAGCAGCGCGACCGTCCGCCGCGCCAGCCCGGCGATCCAGCCGAAGCCGCTCGTGAAGGCGAGGACCGCGACGAGGAAGGCGAGCGACCAGGCGATCCGGTGGGCGAGGATCTCGACCGGCGCGGCGGGCTCGAGCAGCGGCCAGTAGAGCGGGAAGAACCCCCACAGCAAGTAGGCGCCGACGCCGGCCGCGAAGCCTGTGCTCAGCTTGGCCACCAGAGCAACCTAGCGGCGGGCGCGGGCGAGCTCCTCGGCGACCGTGGAGTCGTCGCTGCGCGGGCCGACCGTGCCGACCACCGGCAGGTCGCGCTCGGCGGCGAGCTCGTCGAGCGCGCGCTGCATCTCGCCCGTGACGCCCGCGTAGACCTCGTCGACGTCGGGCCGCGCGCCGTACTGCTCGCGCAGGTCGATCGGCGGCAGGACCTGGAGCGTGATCTGCGCCGGCAGCGGGACCCGGCCGGGCAGGTCGAAGACGGTGAGCCCCCAGGGCGGCGCGAACTGCACGGGCAGCACCTTGAGGCGGAACATGCGGTCGAGCTGTAGGAGACTCGCGGCGCGCTGGCCGCGGGTGAGGAAGAGCGCCGTCTCCTGACCGCCGGCCGCCACCACGGGGACGATCGGGACGTCGCTGGCGAGCGCGAGCCGGATGAAGCCCTTGCGGTCGCCGAACTCGATCCGGTTGGCGTGCGAGGTCGGCCGGTAGCTCTCGTGGTCGCCGCCGGGATAGACGAGCAGCGCCGCCCCCTTGCCGAGCGCCCGCTCGGCGTTCTCGTGCGACGCGGGGATCGTGCCGTACTTGCGCAGCGTCGCGAGGCCGGGGACCGCGAAGACCATGTCGTGCGCGAGCTGGTGGAAGAGGCGGTCGGGCCCGAAGTGGTCGTAGAACTCGTAGGCGAAGGCGAACGTGTCGGCGATCAGGGTGCCGCCGGAGTGGTTGCCGACGAGCAGGACGGGCCCGTCGGCGGGGATGTGCTCGAGGCCGCGGACCTTCGGCCGGAAGTAGAGCCGTGTGAGCAGCCGGTAGGCCGGCAGCGTCGTGCGGATGTAGCCGGGGTCGCGCTCGTCGAGCGGGTTCTCGGGCCGCGAGCCGAGGAGGTCGCCGGCGGCTGCGGCGGCGGTGGCCACGGCGGCGTCGACGCCGCCCGTCACGAGACGCGTCACGGTCGAGAGCATGGGCGTCGGCCTACCCGGCCCGGCGCTCGGCCACCCGGAGGCGGCGGATCAGGCC
>JALYMV010000071.1 GCA_030773575.1 Actinomycetota bacterium | reverse complement strand
GCCCTGCGGAGTGCGCAGGACGGCCGGCGTGCGCCAGTAGCCGCCCAGCCCGCGGGCGTGGGCGGCGAGCAGGACGATGAAGACCGCGGCGGCCGCCGCCGCGGCGTCCTCCTCCGCGCAGATCGGGTCCTCGACCTGCAGGACCGAGGCGGCCACCAGGGTCGGCGCGCGGTCGAGCTTGGCCGCGTCCTCCGGGTTCCCGGCGGCCTTGAGCGCCATGAGCGCCCCCGGCCCCAGTACGCGGAAGCGCCACGGGTTCGTGAGGTGGTGGTTGGGCGCCCAGCGGGCGAGGTCGAAGAGCTCGTCGAGCGTCTCGCGCAGCACGGGCGAGGGCGAGTAGGCCTTGTGCGTGCGGCGGGTGCGGATCAGCTCGTCGAGCATGCCTGGCAGGCTATCCCGATGCCGCACGGAACCGTCCGCGAGCTGTGGCGATACCCGGTCAAGTCGATGGCGGGCGAGCGCCTCGAAGCGCTGCGCGTCGACTGGCGCGGCGCGGGCGGGGACCGCACGCACGCGCTGCACTTCGAGCACAAGGGGGCGCTCAGGCGCCTGACCGTCCGCGAGGCGCCCGCGATGCTCCACTGGCGCGCCGCCTATGGTCCGGCCGACGTCGAGCCCGCCGAGCCGCCGCTCGCGACGCTCACCGCCCCCGGCGGCGAGGCCTACGGCTGGGCGGACCCGGCGCTCCCCGAGGCGCTCGCGCGCGACCTGGGCCGGGCCGTGACGCTGCGGCGCGACCTCGACGGCCAGCAGGACCTCGGCCGCTCGCTCCTGCTCACCACGGAGGCCTCGCGGCGGGCGCTCGAGGCCGAGCTCGGCGCGCCGGTCGATCTGCGCCGCTTCCGCCCCAACCTCCACCTCGACCTCGACGCCCCCGCCTGGGCGGAGGAGCGTGGCTGGGAGGGCGGGACGGTGGAGCTCGAGGGCGGCGTCGTGCTGCGCCTCCTGCATCCCTGCGAGCGCTGCGTGATCCCCACCCGCGACCCCGACACCGCCGAGAAGTGGCCGGCCCTGCTGCGCCACCTGGTGCGCGAGCACGCGACGGGCTTCGGCATCAACGCCCGCGTCGAGGTGCCCGGCACGATCCGGGCGGGCGAGCGGGTGGCGCTCTGAGTCCGGACGCCTTCCTCGAGCGGCGGCGCGCGGCGGCCGCGGCGGCCTGGAGCCTCGACGGCGGCATCGTGCTCGTCGCCGCCGGCGACGAGATCCCCGTGCCGGGGCGCGGCGACCGCGCGTACCCGTTCCGCGCGCACTCCGAGTACCTCTACCTCGCCGACCGTGAGCGACCCGGCGGCGTGCTGGCCTATGGGCCGGCCGACGGCTGGGTCGAGTTCGTCGCGCCGGTCACCGCGCACGAGCTGCTGTGATCGGGGCTCAAGGGCGACCGCGAAGGAGTGCCCGACGGCACGCGCCCGTTGGGCGAGCTCGAGGCGTGGGTCGGCGGCCGGCCGGTGCGCCGGCTGGGTGCGACCGACGACGCCGACGTCGAGCTCCGCGACGCGCTCATCCACGTCCGGCGTCCCAAGGACGACGTCGAGGTCGAGCGCATGCGCTCGGCCGCGGAGGCGACGCGCGCCGGCTTCGAGGAGCTCGTCGCGCTGATCGCCGCCGGCCGCACCGAGCGCGAGCTGCAGATCGCCCTCGAGGCGGCGTTCCTCCGCAACGGCGGCGACTTCCTCGCGTTCGAGACGATCGTCGCGGCGGGCGCCCACGCCGCCGTGCTGCACTCCTCCCCGACGGCGCGCGAGCTCCGCGACGGGGGCTCCTGCTCGTCGACGCGGGCGCCGAGCACCGCGGCTATGCGAGCGACGTCACCCGCACCTATCCCGTCGGGGGGTCGTTCACCGCCGAGCAGGCGCTCGTCCACGACACGGTCCGCCGCGCCGGCGAGGCCGCGATCGCCGCCTGCCGGCCGGGAACGGAGTGGCACGACGTCCACCGCGCGGCGGCGCTGGTGGTCGCGGAGGGGCTCGTCGAGCTGGGCGTCCTGCGCGGCTCGCCCGAGACGCTCGTCGAGAGCGGCGCCGCGACGCTGTTCTTCCCGCACGGCGTCGGCCATATGGTCGGCCTCGGCGTCCGCGACACGGGCCCGGCCTCCGACGAGGCGCGCGAGCCCGTGCCCGGCCTGCCGCGCCTGCGCGTCGACATCGCGCTCCGGCCGCGCCAGGCGTGGACGGTCGAGCCGGGGATCTACGTCGTTCCCGCGCTGCTCGCCTCCGAACGCGGCCGCGACGGCGTCGACTCCGATCGCGTCGACGAGCTGCACCGCTTCGGCGGCGTGCGCCTCGAGCAGAACGTGCTGATCACCGACGACGGCTGCGAGGTCCTCACGGCCGCGATCCCGCTCTGAGAGCGCCTACAGCTGCTTGACCTCGGCGAGCACGTCGCCCACCGACGCCTTGGCGTCCCCGAACAGCAGCGCGGTCTTCTCGTCGTAGAAGAGCGGGTTGTCGATCCCGGCGAAGCCGCTCGACATCGACCGCTTGAGGACGATGACCGAGTTGGACTTGTCGACGTCGAGGATCGGCATGCCGTAGATCGGCGAGTCGGCGACGGTCCGGGCGGCCGGATTGGTGACGTCGTTGGCGCCGATCACCAGCGAGACGTCGGTGCGGGCGAACTCGCCGTTGGCCTCGTCCATCTCCTTGAGCTGCTCGTAGGGGACGTCGGCCTCCGCGAGCAGGACGTTCATGTGGCCGGGCATGCGCCCCGCGACGGGGTGGATCGCGTAGGAGACCTGCACGCCGCGGCGCTCGAGCTCCGAGGCCAGGTCGGCCACCGTCCGCTGCGCCTGGGCGACCGCCATGCCGTAGCCCGGCACGATCACCACGCGCTCGGCGTAGGAGAGCTGGATCGCGACGTCGGCGGCGCTCGTGGAGCGAACCGTGCGGTCGGTGCCGTCATCCCCCGCCCCGCCGCCCGCGGCGCCGCCGCCCGTCCCGAAGCCGCCGAAGAAGACGTTGCCGAGCGAGCGGTTCATCGCGTCCGCCATCTGCTTGGTGAGGATGGAGCCCGAGGCGCCGACGAGCATGCCGGCCACGATCAGCGCGACGTTGTCGAGCGCGATGCCGGCCGCGGCGGCGCTCAGGCCCGTGAAGGCGTTGAGCGTCGAGATGACGACCGGCATGTCCGCGCCGCCGATCGGGAACACCGCGAGGACGCCGAGCAGCCCCGCCGCGAGCAGGATGCCCAGGAAGACGAGCTCGGACTCGGTGCCCGCCGCGATCGCCACCGCGAAGCCGACCGCGATCGCCGCGAGGCCCGCGTTGACGACCGGCGGGATCCTCGGGCTGGCCTTCGTGAGCTCCTGGAGCTTGGCGAAGGCGACGTTCGACCCCCAGAAGGAGATCGAGCCGATGATCGCCGCGACGAGGATGGGGATCAGCTCGTCGAGCGGCAGGTCGCCGCCCGCCTCGCGGAACTCGACGAAGGCGATGAGCGCCACCGCGCCGCCGCCGACGCCGTTGAAGAGCGCCACCATCTGCGGCATCGCGGTCATCCTCACCGCGCGCGCGCTGGGGATCCCGACCGCCGTGCCGATGGCGATGCCGAGCGCGATGAGCCCGAAGTCGCCGGCCTCCTCGGTCAGCAGCGTCGCGACGACGGCGATGAACATGCCGACCGCGGCGACCTGGTTGCCCTGCACCGCGGTGCGCGGGCCGCGCAGCATCCGCAGCCCGACGATGAAGAGGACGAAGGCGAGGATGTAGAGGGCGTCGATGACGTCACGATCCATCGCGCGCCTCCGCCTTGCTCTTGCCCTTGAACATCCCGAGCATCCGGTCCGTCACCAGGAAGCCGCCGACCACGTTGATCGTCCCGAACGCGATGGCGATCACCAGGAGGACGTCCTCGAGCAGCCCCTCGGCCGGCCCGATGACCAGCAGCCCGCCGAGCAGGACGATGCCGTGGATGGCGTTCGTGCCCGACATGAGCGGGGTGTGCAGCGTGTTGGGCACCTTGGAGATGACCTCGAAGCCGACGAAGGCGGCGAGGGCGAGGATCGCGATCTCGGTGAGCAGGTCCATGGCTAGGCGGCTCCCGCGGCGCGCCGGGCGCCCTCGTGGACGATCTCGCCGCCGCGGGTGATGCACGCGCCCGCGATGACCTCGTCGTCGAAGTTCAGCGCCAGCGCGCCGTCCTCGCCCGGGGCGAAGAGCTCGAGCAGCGCCTGGACGTTGCGGGCGTAGAGCTGGGAGGCGTGCTGGGGCATGGTCGACGGGAGGTTGAGCGGCGCGGCCACGGTCACGCCGTTGTCCGTCCGGTAGGTCTCGCCGGGCCGCGCGAGCTCGCAGTTGCCGCCGGCCTCCCCCGCCATGTCGACGATCACCGAGCCCGGCTTCATCGCCTCGACGGCGGCGCGGGTGATCAGCTTGGGCGCCGGGCGGCCCGGCACGAGCGCGGTGGTGATGATCACGTCGGCGCGGGCGGCCGCCTTGGCGAGCATCTCGGCCTGCTGGGCCTGCTCCTCGGGGGTGAGCTCGCGGGCGTAGCCGCCGGCCGCCTCGGCGTCGGCGGCGCCTTCGATCTCGAGGAACTTCGCGCCGAGCGACTGGACCTGCTCCTTGACGGCGGCGCGCACGTCGAAGGCGGTGACCTGGGCGCCCAGGCGGCGCGACGTCGCGATGGCCTGCAGGCCGGCCACCCCCGCGCCGAGGACGAGCACCTGGGCGGGCGGGATCGTGCCCGCGGCGGTCATCAGCATCGGGAAGAAGCGGCCGAGCTCGTGGGAGGCCAGCAGCGCCGCGCGGTATCCGCCGACGTTCCCCTGCGAGGAGAGCGCGTCCATCGCCTGCGCGCGCGAGATCCGGGGGATCGCCTCCATCGCGAAGGCGGTCGTCCCCTGCTGGGCGAGGGCGCGGACCGTGTCGGCGGCGGTCAGCGGCGCGAGGAAGCCGACGAGGACGGTGTCGGGGCCGAGGCGGGCGATCTCCTCGGCGCGCGGCGGCGCGACCTTGGCCACCACGTCCGCGCTCCAGGGATCGCCCGGGGTGGCGCCGGCGTCGGCGAAGGCGGCGTCGGGGAGGTCGGCGCGGTCGCCCGCGCCGGGCTCGTGCACGACCTCGTGGCCGGCGCCCGCGAGCTTGCGGACGATCTCCGGGACCAGGGCCACGCGGCGCTCGCCGGGGGCCGTCTCCTTGGGGACGCCGATCTTCACGAGGGCGGGGAACCTACCCGATGCGGACGTACGTTCGCCTCTCCGTCACGAGGCGGCCCGCCCGCGGCGGGTCACGGCGCAGGCGCCCCCGGGACGGTCACCGGCGCCGGCACGAGCTGCCCGTTCTCGATGGCGACCGCGAAGCGCTCGGCCAGCAGGCTCTCGTCGAGCGCGGCCGCCGCGGCGGCCAGCCCGACCTCGTCCGTCCCGGTCACGAACCACACGGGCCGGCTCTCCCCCTGGCGGGTCGCCGCCACCAGGCCGGCGCCTTCGCCCAGCCGGCGCGCGACGCGCCCCCGGGGGTCGAGCACGTCGAGGCGCCGTCCGGCGTCGCCGAAGCGGGCGAAGACCCCCGACTGCTCCGGGCCTCGCTCGAGGCGCATCGCCGTCGGGTCCTTGCGCAGGTCGCTCCACCGGCCGACGAGGACGCGTAGGACGCCCCCCTCCTCGTTCTGGGTGAGGATCGCCCGCGACGTGGCCTTGACCCCCGCACTGCTGAGCCGCGCGGCAACCTCGTCGCACTCGCGCCCGACCTCCCCGGCGCACTCGATACGCACGGGGATCCGCTTGCCTCGGTAGCCCGAGAGGAACGGCTCGGGGAACGAGCCGACCACGGCAGGGATCCGCTTCGCGGATCCCGAGTCGTGCAGGTCCCACCACACGCGATCGCCCTCCGAGATCCGGAACTCGACCGGGCCGACGTCGGCCGCCATGCCGTTGACGTAGTAGAACCAGTCGACCGGCCGGCCGTCCTGCTCGCCGGCCGCGCGGCCCTCGAGCGCCTGGACCGAGGTTCCGCCGTCGCGCGTCTCCACCTCGACTTCGCGTTGCAGGAGCCGCATGACGGTGTCGCCCTCGGCGGCGCGCACCTCGGAGCCGGGCCCGACGAGCTCGGAGCCGAAATCCTCCGTGACGCGGAGCATGACGCCCTCAGCCGGGTCGCCCCCGGACTCTGCGCCCAGCCCGCAGCCCGCCACCCCCGTCGCGGCGAGCAGGACGACCACCAGGAGAAGGGCCCGGCGGCTCACCGCACCGCCACCGTCCGCGGGAAGGCGCGCAGCACCCGCTGGCCGTCGCGCAGTCGACGGCCCGTGCCGAAGGGCCCGGGCGGGTCGGCGGCGGGCGTGGTGCCCGCCTTGCGCCCCACCTTGTAGACCCAGCGATTGCCGTCGCGGTTGCGATCGGGCCCGACCCTCGTGACGACGAGCCCGCCGGCGTCGCGCGCCGAGCGGCCGCAGGAGCCGCGGTCGCGGACCGAGACCGGCAGGCGGATGCCGAGCAGGGCGGCTAACGGCGTCTCGGCGCCCACCGCGCAGGAGCGCCCCCGGACCGGCGCGCGGCGCTGCTCGAGCGTCACGGCGCGCGGGGCGCTCAGCGTCTTCTCCTTGCTGACCACCATCACCTCGACGGAGGCGGCGGGCGCCGCCGCCGGCGCGCCGAGAAGCGCAACCGCGCTGGCCGCCAGGGCCGCTGGGCACGTCTTCATCGGGAGGAGCCACCCCTTTCCACGCGGGCTTCGGGCTTGTCTGGAAGGGCCGGCAGGAGCAGGGGCCATGTTACCGTCCGCCTCCGCCATGACCGTCAACCTCACGCGCATCTACACCCGGCTCGGCGACGACGGCCAGACCCATCTCGGCGACATGAGCCGGGTCCCGAAGACCCACCCGCGCATCGAGGCCTACGGCACGGTGGACGAGCTCAACGCCCAGCTCGGCGTCGCGATCGCCCAGGGCGGCCTGCCCGCGGGCTACGCCGACTGGCTCGCGCGAATCCAGAACGACCTCTTCGACGTGGGCGCCGACATCGCCGTCCCCCACGGTCCGGGCACCGCCGGCGAAGCCGGTGGTCGGCGTGAGCGGCTGCGCGTCCAGCCTGAGCAGACGGCCTGGCTCGAGCAGGCGTGCGACGAGGTCAACGCGACGCTCGCGCCGCTGAAGTCCTTCGTCCTGCCCGGCGGGACGCCGGCCGCCGCGCAGCTCCACGTCTGCCGGACGGTCTGCCGGCGCGCCGAGCGGCGGACGATCGACTGCGGCGACGAGATCAACCCGGAGTGCGTGAAGTACCTCAACCGGCTCTCGGACCTCCTCTTCATCCTCTCGCGCGGCGCCAACGGCACGAAAGAGCCGCTGTGGGAGCCGGGCCGCTTCCAGTAGGCGGCGTCCCCGAGCACGCCCGGATCGCCGGGCCGGCCGGCGCGGCGCCGTGACCGGCCTGCGCACCGCCCTCGCC
>JALYMV010000070.1 GCA_030773575.1 Actinomycetota bacterium | reverse complement strand
GGATAGCGGGCGGCGCCGATGTTGCGGAAGACGTCCGGCGCGTTCTCCTTGGCGCTCGGATAGATGAAGGGGTAGTTGACCATGAACGACGGGCCGCCCGTCTCGAACTGCAGGCGGTTGTCGTCCTCGCCCTGGTTGGGGAGCGACGGATCCGCGGCGGTGGGCGAGCGGGTGATCGCCTGGATGACGCCGAGCGCCCGGTCGGTCGCCTGCTGCTCGAGCGCGACCTCGGTCGGGCTCTCGAGGATCGAGCCGCCGGCGGAGGCGACGAGCGAGTTGAGCCACACCACGTAGCCCTCGGCCTTCTTGCCCTGCACCTCGATGATCCCGTTCTTGCCGAGGCGCTCGGACTGCTGGAGCATCTCCTCCCACGTCTTGGGCGGGGAGTCGACGCGGTCCTTGCGGTACCAGAGCAGCTGGGTGTTCGACGTGTACGGCGCGGCGAAGAGCTTGTCCTGGTAGAGCCCGGTCGAGTACACCGACTTGATCGAGGCCTGCTCGACCTTCGAGGCCAGCTCCTGCGGGAACGGGACGATCCACTCCGCCTCGGCGAACTCGCCCGTGAAGATCACGTCGAGGGCCATGATGTCGATCGTCTCGTCCTTGGCGGCCAGGCGACGGGCGAGCTGCTCGCGCTGGTCGTCGGCGTTGGGCGGGAGCTCCTGGATGACGATCTCGTAGCGGCCGTTGGCGCGCTTGTTGCAGGAGGCGACCGCCTTCTCGAAGGACCCGCCCGTGCCCGCGGTGAAGGTGTAGAAGTTGAGCGTCCTCGGGCCGCCCGCCGTCTCGCTCGATCCGCACGCGGCGACGCCCGTGGCGAGCGCCAGTCCCGCCAGGAAGGACATGACCCGACTCCCCCTCACGGGGTTCTGGATCCCCCCGTTCGTGTCGATTGAAACGCGGCTACGCGTCGCGCGCGCCGGGGTGCCCCGGGCCGGGCCACGGCGCGAGCACGAGGAGCAGCCGCGCGTCCTCCACGGCGCGCACCTCGCGGCGCTCATGGGGCTCGAGCACGGCGAGCAGCCCGGCGCCACCGGGCGTCGCGTTGCCGTCGCCGTCGGTGAGCTCGACCTGCCCGTCGACGACCACCAGATAGGAGCGCTCGTGCACCTCGTGCTCCTGGAGCATCTCCCCCGCCGGGAGATGCAGCGCGATGGCGCGGCCCTCTCCGCGGTCGGACTGCAGGATCTCGGGCTTGTGCGGCTCGACGTCGATCGTTCGGAGGTCCCAGGTTCGCATGGGACGCGACCCTACCCCGCTGCGCGCCGGAGCGATCAGCGCGGCGCTACTCGGGGGCGCCGGCCACCGTCCGCAGCCGGGCGATCGACTGGCGGATGAGCCGCGAGACGTGCATCTGGGAGACGCCGACGCGCTCGCCGATCTCCGACTGGGTGAGGTCCTCGACGAAGCGCAGCCGCAGCACCTCGCGCTCGCGGTCGGTGAGCACCCGCATGAGCCGCTCGACCGTCGCGGAGTCCTCCGCCAGGCCGTATCCGGGATCCTCGCCGCCGACGATCTCGGCGTAGGCGTCGCCCTCCTCGTCCTCGATCCGCGGGCGGTCGAGCGAGACGGCGCGGTAGGCGCCGGCGGCCTCGCGGGCCTCGAGCACCTGCTCGGCGGTCACCCCGAGGCGCTCGGCCATCTCACCCGGCGTCGGGGCCCGACCGATCTCGCGGGAGAGCTCCTCGCCGAGCTTGTCGACGCGCACGGCGAGCTCCTGAAGGTCGCGCGGGACGCGGACGGACCAGCCCTTGTCGCGGAAGTAGCGCTTGAGCTCGCCGAGGATGGTCGGCACCGCGAAGGAGGAGAACGCGGTCGAGCGCTCGGGGTCGAAGCGGTCGATCGCCTTGAGCAGCCCGAGCGAGGCGACCTGCACGAGGTCGTCGAGCGGCTCGCCCGTGCGCTGGTAGCGGCGGGCGAGCTGGCGCGCGAGCGGCAGGAAGCGCTCCACCAGGGCGTCGCGGGCGACGGGGTCGGCGTGGCGGTGATACGCCGTCAGCAGGCGGCGGTCCTCGTCGGCGCGAGCGACCCGATCGGCGGCCGAGAGCCCAGGCGCGGGGCCGGCGTCCGACGGGCGCGCGGACGCAGCCGGCCGGTATGCTGAGCCCGCTTGCGGCACCTCGACTTCCGAGCGATCTGAGATGGGGATCACGGCCTCGAGCATGGAGGGCGATGCACTGGACGCCGGGGTCGTAGGGCGCGGATGAGGACCGGCGGGGAGCACGGCCGGGCCCCGGCCGATTGTACCGGCCGGCGGTGGGCGTGAGCGACGGTTCCGGGCCCCTGCGGGTGCTCGTGGCCGACGAGGACGAGGGGGCGCTCGCCGGGCTCGCGGCGGTCCTCGAGCGCCTCGGCCACGAGGTCGCGCCGTTCGCCGTCAGCGTCCGCGAGGCGGTCGAGCGGATCGCCGCCGACGATCCCGACCTGGCCGTCGTGATGGTCCACCGCGACGACGAGCACGCGCTCGCGCTGATCGGCGAGGCGGCCGAGTACGCCTCGGGGCCGGTCATCGCGCTGCTGTCGGGCGAGGACCTCGGCTTCGTCGCGCGCGCCGCCGAGCGCGGCATCTCCGCCTGCGTCAACTCGCTCGAGCCGGCCGCCCTGCAGGCGGCCATCGAGGTCGCCATGCGGCGGTACGGCGAGATGGCCGCGCTCAGCGAGAAGGTCGGCCAGCTCGAGGGGGCGCTCGAGCGCCGGGGGACGATCGAGCGGGCCAAGGGGATCCTCATGGAGCGCCACGGGATCGGCGAGCGCGAGGCGTTCGAGGCCCTGCGCGGCCACGCGCGCTCGCAGAGCCGGCGCGTGGTCGACGTGGCGCAGGCCATCAGCGACGGCCATCCCCTTCTGCCTCGGGGCTGAGCGGTGCAAGGCGGGATTGCAACGCGCTCCGGGGCGCCAGGTTGGATGGTTAGCGGGCCGGCGGCGGCGGGAATCCCGGGCCCACCCCCCAGTCCATCCACACAGCAGGAGGTCCCGGCATGATCGGCATCCTCATCGCCGTGCTCGTCGCAGCGCTCGTCTACTTCCTCTGCATCACCCTCGGCCTTCCGGCCATCGTGGCGATCATCGCCGCGATCCTGGTGCTGCTCGCCGGCATCCCGACCGGCGGCTACGGCTTCGGCAGCCGTTTCGGGGGTAGGGGACGAGTCTGACCCCGCAGAACCCGACCGAGATCGTCAAGCCGGATCCGCGGCCCGGCGCGCGCTTCGAGCTCTCCGACTTGAAGCGCGCGTTCGCGCGGTTCCGCAACGACCAGATGACCGACCATGCGGCGGCGCTGACCTACTACGCGCTGATGTCGCTCGCGCCGGCGCTCCTGGCCTGCATCGCCGTGCTCGGCGTGTTCGGTCAGCAGACGCTGATCTCCGACGCGGCCCAGTACCTCACGAGGGTCGGCGCTCCGCCCGAGACGGTCGAGCCCATCACGAACATCATCGAGAACGCGCTCGCGAACCAGAGCACGGCGATCACCTCGCTGGTCTTCGGGCTGCTGATCGCGCTCAACGGCGCCTCGGGCGCCTTCGGCGCCGCCGGCCGCGCGCTCAACGTTGTCTTCCGGGTCGGCGAGGGGCGGGGCTTCGTGCGCCGCAAGGCCACCGACATCGCCTTCACCGTCCTCGTCCTCCTGCTGGTGCTCGTCACCCTGGTCCTGGTCTTCCTCGGCGGCGGCCTGGCGACCGACGTCTTCGCCCTGTTCGGGCTCGGGGAGACGGCCGCCTCGATCTGGAAGGTCGTCCGCTGGCCGATCGCGCTGGCCACCGCGATGCTCGTCTACGCCGTCGTCTACTTCGCGGCGCCCAACGTCCGCGTGAAGCGCTTCCAGTGGATCTCGATCGGCGCCGCGTTCGGCGTCGTCCTGTGGCTGATCGCGTCCGCTGCCTTCTTCCTCTACGCCGCGAACTTCGGCTACGGCGCGGCCTACGGCGCCTTCGCGGGCATCGTGATCCTGCTCGTCTGGCTGTGGCTGACGAACTCGATGCTGCTGTTCGGCGCCGAGCTCAACGCGGAGATCGACCTGCGCCGCTCGCCCGAGCTGCCCGAGAGCTACGACGGGCCGCCATTGCCGGAGAAGGTCCCGGCCGAGAACGACACCCGCTAGTGCCGGTCCACGTAAGTACGCGCGGTCGCCCGGGGGTCGGCGGCGCCGGCTGACGCCGCACGGTGATCCGGGAGTGTGCCTCAGGCACATGACCGGTCAGCGGGTGGCGTTCAGGCGGTGATCGACGGCCGCCGGAACCGTGTGTAATTGCGGGGGCCGGTACTAGACTAGGGCGGGCTCGCCGCGGCGGCGGGCCGCAGCGTGCGGTCCTCCGGGTGCGAGCACAGCGCGCGGCGGCCCGGGCACGTGGCGCAGAGCTCGCGATGAGGGTGCTCGGTGACCGGGAACTCCTCCGCCATGACGCCCTGGGCGAGGCCGAGCAGCGCCTCGCCGAGCGCGGGGGCCTCGGCGCGGGTGTAGGTCGCGCTCGCCGCCTCCTCGGGGCGCTCGAGGTAGCAGTGGGCGACCTCGACGCGCTCGGCGCCGCCGCGCAGCGCCGCCAGCGCGTAGACGAGCCGCTGCGTGCCGTAGGCCCGCTCGACGACCTCGGCGGGGACGTCCTCGGGCGCGAGGCGGTCCGTCTTGTAGTCGACGACGAGCATCGCGCCGCCCGGCTCCTCCGCGAGCACGTCGATGAACCCGGTGAGCAGCGGCGCGTCGGGGCGCCGCTCGAGCGCGAAGGCGAACGGCGCC
>JALYMV010000069.1 GCA_030773575.1 Actinomycetota bacterium | reverse complement strand
GCCGTGCCGGTCGTCGCGCGCGGGGTGCGAGCCGCCGGCTCGGTGCTCGACGAGCAGGGCTGCGGGCTCAACGCCGGGCTGCACTGGGGCTCCGGCCTCTACATGGGCCAGCTCGTCACGTTCGGCCGGCTCGAGGTCACGGAGCTGGGCGACGAGGTCAACGAATGCGCGCGGATGGAGCAGAGCGCGCGCGGCGGCGCCCTGCTGGCCTCCAAGCCGCTGCTCGAGCGCCTCGACGACGCGGCGGCCGGGGCGGTCGGGCTCGATCCGTCCGGCGTCGTCTACCGCGCGCTGGGCGAGCTGCCCGGCGCGGGGGAGAAGGCCAGGCGCGACGCCGGCGGGATCCCGGTCGCCGACGTCGCACTGCCCTCCTGACCCGAGCGGCTCAGCCGCCGCCCGAGCCCGAGTACAGCCCCTCGAAGAGGTCGGCGTACTTCTCGTTGACCACGTTGCGCTTCACCTTGAGCGTCGGGGTCAGCTCGCCCGTCTCCTGGGAGAGGTCGTGGTCGAGGATCACGAACCTCTTGATGCGCTCGACCTGGGCGTACTTCTGGTTGACCTGGTCGAGGATGCCCTGGATGAGCTCGTGGACCTTCGGCTCCTGCGCGAGCTGCGCCGGGTCCTCCGGGAGCCCGTGCTCGCGCGTGAAGTGCACGATCTCCTCGGGGTCGAGGGTGATGAGCGCGACCGGGTAGGGCCGGCGGTCGCCGTGCATGACGGCCTGGGAGATCCAGCGCGACTGCTTGAGGTCGTTCTCCAGGTTGGCCGGCGTGAGATTCTTGCCTCCCGCGGTGATGATGATGTCCTTCTTGCGGCCCGTGATCGACACGTAGCCCTCGTCGTCGATCGAGCCGAGGTCGCCCGTGTGCAGCCAGTCGTCCTCGATCGCCCCGAAGGACTCGTCCTTCATCTTGTAGTAGCCCTGGAAGATGTTGGCGCCCTTGAGCAGGAGCTCGCCGTCCTCCGCGACGCGGCCCTCGACGCCCTTGAGCAGCTTGCCGACGGTGCCGAACTTGTGCTCCTCGATCGTCGAGTAGGTGGCGACGGTCGCCGTCTCCGTCATGCCGTAGCCCTCGAGCACCGGCACGCCGCAGGCGAAGAAGAACTCGAGGATCTCCGGCGCGATCGGCGCCGCGCCCGTGACCGCCTGGCGGACGTTGCCGCCGAACGCGGCACGGACGTTCTTGAAGAGCTTCTCCTCGGCCGCGTCGAAGTGCTGCTGGAGCTCGGCGGGGACCTCCTCGCCGCGCAGCTGGGCGTAGCGGACCTTCAGGCCGACCTGCGTCGCGGCCTTGATCTGCTCGGGGTCGCCGTTGGCGGTCACGAGCGTGTAGATCTTCTCGAAGATCCGCGGGACCGACGGCAGGTAGGTGGGGTGGACCTCGTTGAGCTCGGGGACGATCTGCTTCGTGTCGCCGCCGAAGTAGGCGATCGTCGCGCCCGAGTCGAACGAGCCGAGCTGGATGAGCAGCGCGAAGGAGTGCGCGAGCGGGAGGTAGAGGTAGGTGACGTCCTCGTCGGCGATCAAGCCGCTGGCCTGGACCATGTCGATGACGCTGCGGTAGTTGCCGTGCGAGAGCACGCAGCCCTTGGGCGGCCCGGTCGTCCCCGACGTGTAGATGAAGGTGAACGGGTCCTCCGGCCCGACGTTCTCGCGGCGCTCGGCGACCTCGGAGGCGTCGCGCGCGCGGCCGCGCGCGCGCACCTCGTCGAGCGGGATCGCGTCGCCAGTCTCGCCCGACGGGTCGATGACGACGATCGTCCTGAGGTGCGGCAGGCGCTCGTGGACCGCGAGGATCTTGGCGACCTGCTCGGCGTCCTCGCAGACGATCGCGACGGACTCCGAGTTGCCCGCGACCCACTCGCACTCCTCGGGGGAGTTCGTCGGGTAGATCGGGACGACGACCGCGCCGGCGCTCGAGATCCCGAAGTCCGCGAGCGTCCACTCCAGGCGGGTGGTGCACAGCAGCGAGACCCGGTCGCCGGGCACGATCCCGAGATCGATGAGCCCGAGCGCGATCTCGTCGACCGCCGCGCCGACCTCGGCGTAGGTGACGTCGTGCCACTCGCCGCCGCGCTTGTACTTCGCGGCGATCCGGTCGGCATACTTCTCCGAGGCGATGGCGATCAGGTCGGCCATCGTCCTCGAACCGGTCGTCGTGTCGGTCGACGGGGTCCGGGTCAGCTCCATACTGCTCTCTCCTCGCGCTCGGGGCTACCTCTCCGAGCGCGATTCTACGGTGGCCGCACGGGGCGCGCCGCGCTTCGCATCACGCGGTGGCGACGCTCTGCGTGGAGTGCGCTGACTCGTGGCTGAGGGTGGCCATGAACAGGGTCTTGTCGATCCGGCCCTGGAAGATCGGGACGCCCATCTCCATGCACTTCTCGATCACGTCGCGGCGCTCGAGCCCCGTCTCGCGGGCGAGCTCCGTGGGCGTCAGGTGAACGGCCATAAGCAGGTGCCTCCGTCTGTGAGGTTGCCACGTTGAACGAAACGGTACAGGTCGGCGCGGACGTCCTCAAACGGAATTCGGAATGTCCACGAAATGGTGCTCGACGCCGAAGCGCTCCGCCAGGCGCTCCCCGAGGGCCCGGATCCCGTGCGTCTCGGTGGCGTAGTGGCCCGCGGCGAGGAAGTGGATGCCCGCCTCGCGGGCGTCGGCCATCACGTGCTCGCGCGGCTCGCCGGTCAGAAAGGCGTCACATCCCGCGGCGACCGCCTCGTCGAGCGAGTCGGCCGCCGAGCCCGAGACGATCCCGATCGAGCGCACGCGCTCGGGCCCCGCACCCTGCAGCAGCGGCTCGCGGCCGCCGCACGCGGCGGTGACGCGGGCCACGAGCTCTGCCACCGCGATCCCATCCGGCTCGGCGAAGCCCCCGAGCCGGCCGATCGGCATCCCGCGGTGCTCGGCGAAGGCCACGTGCTCGGCGCACCCCAGAGCGCGGGCGAGCAGGGCGTTGTTGCCGACCTCGGGGTGGGCGTCGAGCGGCAGGTGGTAGGCGGCGAGGGCCATGTCGTGGGCGAGCAGCGGGCGCAGCCGCTCGAGCCGGCGACGGTCGAGGGCCGGAGGATGGAACTCCCAGAAGAGCCCGTGGTGGACGAGCACGAGCTGCGCGCCGAGCTCGATCGCCCGCTCGAAGAGCTCGAGCTGGGCGGAGACGCCGGTCACCACCCGCGAGATCTCCTCGGCGCCCGGCACCTGCAGGCCGTTCGGGCCGTAGTCGCGGAAGCGGCCGGGCTCGAGGAGGCGGTCGAGGTCGTCGAGGAGGCATGAGATTCTGACCATGGGGGGAGTGCAGACGAACCGAGCCCACTTGTCTGCGGCGGTATGAACGCTAGAGTTCATCGCCTTGTCTCACGGTGCCGTGCGTCAGAGGATGGGGAGCGCCGTGGACGAAGCCGTCATGGGGACTGCCGTCGCACCATACGCCGAGCGCGCCATCGTCGGCGTGGAGCCGACCGACCACTCGCTCGTGGCGGCCGTCCGCGCCGGTGACGACCGTGCCTTCGAGCAGCTCTTCGAGCGCTACCAGCGCCGCATCGCCGCCTACGTCTACGGCATGGTCGGCGACCACGGCCGCGCGGAGGACATCACGCAGGAGATCTTCATCTCCGCGCTGCGCCGGATCCGCGAGACCGAGCGCCCGATCACGTTCAAGCCGTGGGTCTACGAGATCGCCAAGAACGCGTGCATCGACCAGTTCCGCCGCTCGCGCCGCACGGAGGAGGTCTCCTACGACGCCGAGGAGGGCCTGGGCGCCGCCGACTACGGTCGGCTGACGCAGGGCGGCCCGTCTCCCGACGCGGCGGTCGACCAGAAGCAGGCACTCCACGACCTCTGCGGCGCGTTCGGCGGCCTGTCGGAGACCCACCACCAGATCCTCGTCCTGCGCGAGCTCGAGGGCCTCTCCTACCGGGAGATCGGCGATCGGCTCGGCATGAGCCGCCCCTCCGTGGAGAGCACCCTGTTCCGCGCCCGCCGCCGCCTGAGCGAGGAGTACGACGAGCTCGCCTCGGGCCAGCGCTGCATCCGCGTGCAGGCGCTGATCGGGACCGCCGCCGAGGGCCTGCTCGGCGCCCGCGACGGCCGCCGCCTCGCCCGCCACCTCTCCCACTGCCAGCCCTGTCGCAAGCAGGCACGCACCGCCGGGCTCGACGCGGGCGTCATGGCCCGCCGCCCCGGCCGCCGGGAGTCGATCGGCGCGAAGATCGCCGGCCTCTTCCCCTTCCCGGCCTTCCTGTCCCGCCGCCGGGCGGGCGACTCGTCGGAGAGCGTCCTGGGCGCCGGCTCGACGCACGGCCACGCGCTCGTGAGCCACTGGACCGCGATGGGCACGATGACCGAGCCCGTGGTGGCCGGCTGGAGCAAGGCCGCGGCCGCCGCGGCGACAGTCGTGCTGGCCGGCGTGGGCGTCGGGGCCGGTGTCAACCACCGCATCTCGACCGGCTCGGTCAAGGCCGGCGACACGGAGAGGCGCTCGGCGCCCTCGCGCCGCGCCGCTCCGGCCGCGACGGGCACGGTCGCGCGCCGGCCCGAGC
>JALYMV010000068.1 GCA_030773575.1 Actinomycetota bacterium | reverse complement strand
AGCCCGCACTTCGCGGTGGGCGCGTTCTGGGGCGCCGCGTACGGCGGTGGCGCGCGGGGGCTCAGCGGTCAGCGCGCCGTCCTCACCGCCTTCGGGATCCTGTGGCCCGCTCATCTCGCGCCCGGTTCCCCTCCCGGGCCCTCCGCGCGCGCAATCGCCGCCGCCGCGCTGATGAGTCCGGCGTGGACGAAGGCCTGCGGCATGTTGCCGGCCAGCGCGCCATCGCCGTCGATGAGCTCCGACATCAGGCCCACGTCGTTCGCGTGGGCGGCGGCGGCCTCGAAGACCTCGCGGGCGCGCTCCGTCTCACCCGCGAGCGCCAGGCACTCGGCCAGCCAGAACGAGCAGATCGCGAAGCCACCCTCCTCCGAGCCGGTCCAGCGGCGCACGACGCCGCCTTCGCCCAGCTCTCGCGCGATCAGCTCGACCGTCGCCCGCATGCGCTCGTCCTGCATCGGCAGGAACCCGAACAGGGGCATGAGCAGCACGCCGGCGTCGAGCCGGTCGGATCCCAGCGCGCCCGCGTAGGCCCCCATCTCGTCGTTCCAGGCCTCCTCGAGCACGCTCGCCCGGACGAGGTCGCGTTCGCTCGCCCACCGCTCCGCGCGCGAATGCCGGCCCAGGCGGGGGCTCAGGCGGACCGCCCGGTCGAGTGCCACCCAGGCGAGCACCTTCGACGTCGTGTAGGGCCGCTCGCCCTCGCGGCCCTCCCAGATCCCGCTGTCGTCCTCGCGCCAGGTGTCGACGACCGCGTCGGCGAGGCCGGCGAGGAAGCACGCCATCCAGTCCTCGATCGGCGCCTCGCCATCGGCGAGCAGGCGGTGGGCGGCATCGAGGACCTCGCCCGGGACGTCGAGCTGGCGTTGGCCCCACGCGGCGTTGCCCACGCGGACCGGCCGGGCTCCGCCGAAGCCGGCGAGGTGCCCGACCTCGGTCTCGTTGAGATCGCGGCGGCCATCGACCCCGAAGACGACCTGTGGAAGGTGGCCGACGCCGCAGCTCGAGCCGGCACGGGCGATGAAGCGCAGGTACCGGTCGGCCTCGTCGACACAGGCGCCCACCTCGAGGGCACGGAGGTTGAGGCTGGCGTCGCGCAGCCAGGCGTACCGGTAGTCCCAGTTCGCGTCGCCGCCCGGGATCTCCGGAAGGGACGTCGTCGGCGCCGCGATGAGCGCCCCCGTCGGGACGTAGGTCAGGGCTTGCAGGATCAGAGCGGAGTGGCGGACAGTGCCGGCGTAGGCGCCGTCGTAGTCCTGGTGCTGCGCGGTCCAGCTGCGCCACGCGGCGACGGTCTCCTCGACCACGGCCGTCGCGGAGCCCGCGGGCACCGGCGCGGCGTCATAGCCCGCGCGGTGGCGGACCACCACCTGGGCGCGCTCGCCGGCGTGCAACGTCCCGGCCGCGCGCGCCGCGTCGCGCGCGAGCTCGAGGTCGAGGTCGGTGTCGAGCGCCAGCGTGTCGGGCCCACCGACCGTCCGGACGCCGGAGTCCGTCGCCATGAGCCACGGGCGGACGAGCCCGAAGTCCGGGCGCGGGACGAACTCGAGCTCGACCGGGACCTCGCCGTCCAGGCACTCGGCGACCCGTGCCAGCACGTGCGGCACCTCCTGCCCGATGTCGTGGCCGCGGGTGCCGGCGCCCAGGGCGAGCGCGTCGGTCACCCGCAGCCGGCCCGTCTCCGTGGTGTACGTGCTCTCGAGGACGAGCGTCTCGGACCGGTAGCGGCGCTCCAGGTGGAAGGACCCGGCCGGCGCCAGGCGCAGGTGTCCCGCCTGCGGATCGAGGAGCCGCGCAAAGGAGGGCCGGCTGTCGAATCGCGGCGCGCACCACCACTCGATCGACCCGTCACGATCGACGAGGGCCGCGCCCTGGCAGTCGCTCAGCAGGGCGAGGTCGGCGACCGCGCGCGTCATCTCCGCCGGCTTCCGGTTGCAGATCCCGCCGCACGGGGCAGACAGTGGCCATGAGCCGCAGGCGACAGCGCCCTCCGCTGGCCCGCGAGGCGCGGGGCCGCTCCCGGGGCGTCGGCCGCACGGGCTCGCGCGCCGCCGAGTCGATCAGCGACGACCTGCGGCTGGGCACCGGCGGCCACCTGCCCGCCCGGCGCCGGCAGGCGGCTCTCCTCCTCCTCGCGTCCGCCTCGCTGGGCGTCGTCTCGCTCTACCAGCTCGGCCTCATCGAGCACCTGCCCGAGCCGCCGCTGCCGTTCCTCGACGCCGACGCGGTCGACGCGTCCGGTGAGGCCTACGCGTTCGGGCTGACCCCCGACGGCACGCTCGGGAGCGCGAGCGCCGCCGTGTCCCTCGCGCTCGTCGGCATGGGCGGTGCCGACCGCGCGCGCGACCGCCCGCTGGTGCCGCTGCTCGCGGCCGCCAAGCTGGGGCTCGATGCGCTCGGCGGCCTTTATCTCACCGCCGAGCAGGCTTCGCGTCACCGCAGGTTCTGCTCCTGGTGCCTGCTCGCCGCCGGCGCTCAGGCCGCCGCCTTCCCGGCGGCGCTGCCCGAGGCGCGCGAGGCTCTCCGGCGCCTGCGCCGCTGAGTCCGAAGCGCGGGCCAGGACTGCCATCAGGCCTTACGGGCTCCCAGAAGGGTCGGTCGAGCGCGCACGCCAGGTGCGCTCTACGAGCGCCGTGTACGCGCGCCGGAGGTAGCGCGCCACCGGGTCGGCGATCGTCGGCTCGTCCTCCACCACGAGCAGGGATCCCCTCGGGTCGCTGCCCACGTCCTGGTCGCGGCTCACGGGGCCGCCGCTGCGCGCGGCGGCAGGATGCGGAGGATCCGGTCGTCGGCGGAGGTGAGGGGCGTGCCGTACCCGTCGCGGTTGCTCGTCGTCACCCATAGCGCGCCGTCCGGCGCCTCGACCACGGCGCGCAGGCGCCCGTAGCGCCCGGCCAGCAGGGTCTCGTCGCGGGTGACGCGCGTGCCGTCGAAGCGCAGGCGGTGCAGCTCGCGGCCCTTGAGGGCGGCGATCACGAGGTCGCCGGTCCACGCCGACCCGCCGCGTGCGACGAACGCGGCGCCCGACGGGGCGATCGTCTCGCGATAGACCTGGGCCGGCGCGAGGTAGCGGCCGTGGTCGCGTCCGCGCACGGCCGGCCATCCGTAGTTGCCGCCGCGGCGGATCACGTTGACCTCGTCGTCGCCGCTGGGCCCGTCGAATCCACTCGGCCCGTGATCGGTGGCCACGAGCCGGCCCGTGCGCGGCTGCCACGCTAGGCCCTGCGGGTTGCGCAGCCCGAGCGCGTAGCGCTCCGGGCGACTCGTGCGGCCGCGGTACTGGCGGGGTGAGAGCCGCAGGATCTTGCCGTTGAGCGAAGTCCGGTTCTGCGCGAGCGCGCGGCGCCCGGCGTCGCCCGTCGCGACGTAGAGCCGCCGGTCGGGGCCGAAGCGCAGCCGCCCCGAGTCATGGATCGGTCCCGCGGCGATCCCGCCCAGGACCAAGCCGTCGCGGCGCAGCCGGTCTCCCCGCATCCGCCACCGCTGGACCTGCATCCCGCTCGCGGTGGTGACGTAGAGGTAGACGAAGCGGCGGCCCGCCGCAAAGGCGGGATCGACCGCGACGCCCAGCAGCCCGCCCTCCCCACGCGCCTGCGTCCGCACGCGCGCCGCCGGCGCGCGCTGCAGCCGCCCACGCGAGCTGACGATCCGGACGCGGCCCGGGCGCTCTGTGACCAGCGCGCGCCCGTCGGGCAGGAAGGCGATGTCCCACGGCACCGCGAGGCCGCTTGCCAGCACCCGGACCACCGGACGCGAGCCGTCGGCTCGAGCAACACTCGCCTGGCGGGCCGCCGGCGGAGAGGGGGCCGGCGCCGCCGCGCTCGTCGCGCTCACCGGGGCCGGCGTGGGAGCCGGCGCGGGCGAGGAGCGCCCCTGGTCTCCGCAACCGGCGGCGAGCACGCCGACGACGGACAGGACGATCGGACCGCGCCGAGGCATGCGTCCACGGTAGGGGCCCCGGCAGCGCGCGGGGGCGGCCGGCGCGCCCAGTTCAGCTTCTGTGAGCGCCGGCGAGCAAGACTGTTGGTCATGTCGCAGGCGACCGACCTTCTCGCACCCGGCACCCGCTTCCCGGACGTGGACCTCCCCGACCACGACGGCCGGGCACGCCGGCTCTCGGACGTGGCCGGAGGTGATCCGCTCGTCCTGTGCTTCTCGCGCGGCTGGTGGTGCCCGAAGGAGCAGACCTTCCTGCGCCGGCTCGTGGCGCTCCAGGCCGAGTTCGAGGTGGCGTACGCGCGCATCGCCGTGGTGAGCGTCGACCCGCCCGAGGTGCAGGCCGCCTTCCGCGCCGGGCTCGGCGCCCGCTTCCTGTTCCTGTCGGACCACGAGCGCCGCTGGCTCAACCGCCTCGGGCTCGTCGAGTCCACGGACACCGTCCACGAGCCCTACCGGCCGCTGACCCTGACGCTGCGGCCGGATCTCACCGTCCACGCGGCGTACGAGGGCTACTGGTACTTCGGCCGGCCGACCCTCGAGGAGCTGCGGGCGGACATGCGCGCCATCTCACGCGCGATCCGCCCGGACTGGACGCCGGGATGAGCGACCGGCCGTTCGCGGACCTGCACTGGGACGGCGAGGCGCTGTCGCCGCACGAGGGGCCCGGGCGCCGCTTCGGCGTCGACGCACGCTGTCTGCGGGGCGAGCCGGTCGCGGGCGCGTGGGTCCACGTGTGCGCCTCGCCGGATCCCGAGGCGCGGCTGCCCTTCGACGCGCCGGAGGTCCAGCAGGCGCGTCGCGACGCGCTGGCCTGGTGGATCGCCGTACTCGGCGATGCGCTCGTCTGCCTCTCGACCCTGTCGCTGGACGCGTCTTACTACGGCGGGGCGATCACCGTCGCGCGGACGCCGGAGCACTTCCGGCTCGATCCCTTCGCCCGCCTGTTCGCCGGCACGCTGCTGAGCACCGATCTGTTCTGCGCCGTGCCTCCGCCACCCGGCCCGGTGATGGAGCGCTACTCGGGCGCTCCGTGGCCGGCGGGCCGCTTCTGAGCGCGCGGGACGCGGTTCCTCCGGTGGCGACCCTGCCGGCGGTCGCCGTCGCGGGGCCTCGCGCCCAGGTGCCCCGGCGGACCTCGAGTGCGCCGCGACGGTACCGTCCGCCCCGATGGAGGAGGCGATCCGCCAAGCAGTTGACGCGGTCATCCCGGTGGTCGAGGCCATCGGCGCCGTGGTGATCGTGGTCGGCGTGCTGGTCAGCTTCGGCTTCTGGGTCGCCGCGGAGCTGCGGCTCCACGCCGCGTCCTACGAGGAGATCCGCGTGCGCCTCGCGCGTTTCCTGGCGCTCGGGCTGGAGTTCCAGCTCGGGGCGGACATCCTCGGCACCGCGGTGTCACCGACGTTCGAGGAGATCGGGCGCCTCGGCGCCATCGCGGCGATCCGCACGCTGCTCAACTACTTCCTCCAGCGAGACCTCGACACCATGCGGGGAACCGGCCGTCCCGACCCCATGCCGGGCGCTCGCTGAGGTGGAGCTCACGGCGGATCTCGCCGCCCTCGCCACGGCGGCCGGGACGCTCATCCTGCTCGCGGGGTTGGCGCACGCGGCCCTGGCGCCGGCCCGGGCGGCGGTCGTCTTCGCCCGCGCAGTGCTCCTCGCCCTCGAGTTCTTCCTCGCCGCAGGACTCCTGCGGCTGAGCGAGTCCACGAGCCTCACGGCGCTGGCGACCGCGGCCGCGGTGATCGCCGTCCGCACGCTGGTCTCACGCTCGCTGCAGCCAATCGCGCGCGGCCCGTGTCGGGAGCCGTTCCACGGGTCCGGCGCCGGGAATCGGTAACTCGTCTACGGAGCGCTCGACGCCTGACGATGTCGCTGTCCGGTCGCCACGAGCGCTTGTACGGCGTGGAAGTCGATCGTGTCGTGGCGGGGCTCGACACGCCGCTCGAAGCCTTCGCGTGCGCACAGCCGCGTCGGCTCGAGGTATCGCGCGGCCGTTCGCCGGCACAGCAGGGATGAGCTGTTAGCGGTACTCGCTGAACCGGCGAGGACTCGTAACGATTGCTCGCGGGTCCGGCTGGGAAGCTCGGGGTGGCGCCGCGCGGAAACCCGCGCGGCGTGAACTCGTCCGGGACAGGGCTCCGAACAACGACGGCCCGGACCCTCCGGTCCGGGCACAAGCGCGAACGAAAGGGACAGGGGGATGGATTTCGAGCTGGGACCGGCGCTTCTCGCGGGACTCATCGCCGGGGCGATCATGGAGGGGCCGGTCTACATGCAGAAGGCCATGGGCCTGCCCGTCAAGCAGAACATCTTCCGTACCTGGGGGCAGAACCTGCTGGGAATCAAGGGCACTGCGAAGATCCCCTCGCTCGATCCGGCCACCGGCGCCATCCGCGCCCAGGGCTTCGCGTATCGCAACTACGGCGCGCTCGACGTCGCGACCTCGTTGGTCGGGCACCTGATGTTCGGCCTGTCGACCGGCATCCTCTACGGCCTGCTGCACAGCATGGGCGGCTCGGGGGACGCGTTCTGAACAGGCGGGGACCCGTGGAGACGACGCGCTTGTGGGGCAAGCGGGTCGTCATCACGGGAGCCAGCAGCGGGATCGGCGTGGCCGCCGCACAGCGGTTCGCGCGCGAGGGCTCCGACGTCGCGTTGCTCGCTCGGTCGCCCGACGGGCTGGCCACCGTGGCGGCGCTCGTCCGCGCGGAGAGCCGCCGGGCTCACCCCATCGTCGTCGACGTCGGCGACGGGGCAGCCGTCGCGGCCGCCGTCGCAGAGGCTGCCGAGCGACTGGGTGGCATCGACGTCTTCGTCAGCAACGCCGCTGCCGCCGGCTGGGGCCCGTTCGAGCAGATGTCGGTCGAGGACTTCGATCGCACGATGCAGGTGACCTTCACCGGCACGGTCAACGCCATCCGCGCCGCCCTGCCGCACCTGCATGCCTCCGGCGGCGTGCTCGTGGCGACCGTCTCGGGCGCCGGCAAGGTGCCGGTTCCGCTGCTCTCTCCCTACACGGCCGCCAAGCACGCACTCCGCGGCTTCCTCGGCGCGTTGCGGATCGAATTGGCTCATCAGGGCTCGCAGGTTCGCGTCTCGATGGTCCACCCCGCGCCGATCGGGACCCCGTTCTACGACCACGCGACCAGTGCGCTGGGCGTCGAGCCCAAGCCCTTGGGAAGCACCTACCGTCCCGAGGTCGTCGCCCAGGCGCTCGTCGAAAGCGCCGTCCGGCCGCGCGCGGAGGTGACGGTCGGCGGGTCGGCCGCGGCGCTGGCGCTGGTCGCCACGCTGGCCAGGCCGGTGTCGGACCTGATCCTGCGGACCTACGGCGTGTGGGGCGCCCACAGCACTCGACCGGCGAGGCGCCCAGGCGCGCTCTGGGAACCGTCTGGGTCCGGGAAGGCGCACGGCACGCACACCGGCCGCCGCAGCCTGTGGACGGCGCTGCGCCTACGCACGACGCGTCTGCTGGACCTTCGGTGAGCCGCGTGTCGAACCTCTCGCGAACATCGGCTCCCTGGCTCCCGAGTCCCCGCCCAGCGGTCGGTTCTCGCGCCGCAACACGGTCGGCCCGGACCGCAAGATCAGCGACCTCCGTCGGCCCGCTGCCCACTGTCGCCGACGTCTACGCGGCCGCCTTGCAGGCCGCCTCAGAAGGCACGATCCGGACTGCCGGCTGCACTGGCCGGACGGGCGCACGACGAGCGTCGATATCGCCCGGTGGCTCGCGCCGCCGAGCGCTCAACAGCTCGGCCTGCTGGCGGACCTGCCCGGACCGGTGCGGGGCGCACATCATCGAGCGCTCGATGTTCGACCAGCTCCCGGCGACACCGTGGAGGTCGGCGCTCCTGCTGGACGGCAACATCGGCATAGGCGCCGACCCAGGCACCCTCCTTCGCCGGCTCCGCGAGCTCCTCCCCCCGGGCGGGCACCTTCTGGTCGAGCTCGACACCCGGGAGACCGGCGTGCGCACCCACCGGTCGCAGCTCGCCAGCGGCCCGCGGCTGAGGCGGTCGGACGGGCCGGTTGACCCTTGCCGAGGACGTCCTGATCAGCTGCGTCGATGGCCTCGAGGGATTTCCCGAAGCAATCGAGGCCACCTTCCGGCAGGCGTGGGTGCAGACCTGCTTCGTTCACCTCATCCGCGCGTCGCTGGGCTATGTCGGCGAGGGGCTGCACCGCCAGGTCCGCCAGGCGATCAAGACCCGCCGGCACTTCGCTGACGAGCAGGCCGCCACCAAGCTCATCTACCTCGCGCTCATCAGAGCCGACGCCAAGTGGCAGCCCAACCGCCCCTGGACAGCCGCCCCCAACAAGTCGCCTCGGCCTCAGACACAGAAGATCGGACAGCCTGACGATGTCGAAAGCCCTTGCCTCGGCGATCGTTGCGCGCGCGGTGTCGTAGTCGTAGGGGTGGTCGGCGAGCAGCTCGTGCGAAGCGAAGTCGAGGAAAGTACATACGGTCTAGCTGGCGCGCTTGACGGTGATCGTCTCCCGCACGAGGTGGCGACGGCCCTTTGCGTCGGTGACCGTCACCAGGACCTCCATGCGCATTCGCCCGCGACGGCGCAGCGTGCGGTCGGCCGACTTGGACAGCTGCACCCGGACCTGGGCGGTCTGGCCGGCGGCCATGACGTCGCGGTCACGGCCCAACAGCCCGCGGCGCTTGCGGTTGACCTGCGACGTGGCCCTGGTTCCCTTGGCCGTGAACAGCCGCTCGTACACCTTGCACGGCCCGACGCCGCAGTGCACGGCCATGCCCGGGACCGTGACCAGGCCGCCGCGCAGGGCGGTCGTCGTGCGGGCGCTGCCGAACAGCTCGGTGAACGACCTCGGATCGGGTCCCGGTTGGGACTCGGCGCGACCGGGTCCCGGTTGGGACTCGGCGCGGCTGGGTCCCTGTTGGGACTCGGCGCCGGTGGGCCGAGTCGACGACCCGTTGTCGTCGCCCGGCTGCTCCGTCCGGCCGGTCTCGCAGTTCCTGATCGTGTCGCCCCGATCGCCGGAGCAGTCGTCCTTGCCGGCGCCGCCGTCCACGAGGTCGGTGCCATCGCCGTCCGTCGCGTTGAGGGTGTCGTCGCCGTCGTCGCCGAAGAGCCTGTCGCTGTCAAGCGACTGGAAGTCCTCGATGAGATCGTTGCCCTCGCGGCCGATGAGCGTGTCATCGTCCGCGATGCCGTCCATCGTGTCGTCGCCCGGGCCGCCGTCGATCGTGTCGTCACCCGGCCCGCCGGTCATAGCGGCTCTGGGGTTGACGAAAGCGGTGAACTCGCACGGCCGGTTGTCGTCGCCCGGCCCTCCGATCATCAGATCGTCACCCGCGCCGCCGTCGATGCAGTCCCGGCCGAGACCGCCGAAGGCGACGTCGTCGCTGCCTCCCGCGATGGTCTCGTCCAACTCGATGTCGTCGTCGCCGCCCTTGGCGATGACCTCTTCCGACCGGTCGGAGGACAGGAAGACGTCCCTCTCCTCGGTGCCCTCACACCTGCCGCCGTCGCAACGGACCCGGTTCCCCGTCACGTTCTGAGCCACCGCGACCCCGGCGGTCGACAGCAATAGCAGCGCCCCCACGACCAGCAATCGAAATGTCTTACTCACGGGAAACCCCTTCTTCGTCGGTCGACCCTGCGCAACCACTCGCTACCCGCGCCGGGTGGAAGCAGGCGTTAGACGTTCTTGCCGGTGTTGCAAGGCGGGCTTGCTGCTCGTGGCGCATCACCCCTTGTTTCGGGCCCTTTGCGGTCAAGTGCGGCTACGCGTCGCCGGCGCCTGTGCGCCAGGCTGCGGCGCGTGACCGGCGCGATGACGTGGCATCTCCCGGGCGGGAACCTGAACGAGGATTGCGTGTCAGAGCGCGATGTGACGGCCGGTACCCGGCGAATGAAACGAACGCCGCTCCGGGAAACGCCGGCCAGCGCGAGCGGCAGGGAGCCGGCTGCTTGCTTCGTGCGAGGAGCGAGAGTCGGCCTTCGTCCCTTGACCGTTCAGGCCGCGCCGTCCCGGGGCGCCGGCTGCCTCGACGGTCAGCACCTCGCTGCCGTCCCGAAGACGCGCGTCAGGCGATCGCCTGCGTCGTGGTGAGGAACGTAGTGCACGTAGATCATCGTCGTCTGCAAGCGGCGCGGCTTGGACGGCGAGCGTGCCGAAGGTGTGGCGCAGGACGTGGAAGACGATCGGCTCCTCCTTCGTGCGGAGGTGGCCGACGCCAGCGCGCTCGAGGGCGGCGCAGAAGGCGCGCCGGGTCTTGATGTCGACGGCTCGAGCGCCATCCGGTCGGCGTCCACGGCCGCGTTGACGGCGACCCAGCCCTTCTTCTTCGCGTTTGAGCATCGCGTGCAGGCAGACCTGCGCCTTCTGGATCGTCCGGCGCGACACGTGGCCGCGCCCGGGCAGGCCCTGCTGCCACGTTTCGATGCGCTCGGTGGTGACCTCGTCCAGCGGGAGGCCCTGAGCTCGTCGAGCAGGTACCGCTTGGTCTGGGCGCGGCAGTCCATCACCGTGCTGGTGCGACGTCCCCTGTCGAACTTGACGTGGCGCAGCCACTCGCGGCGGGCGTCGCGGAGGGTGCGAACCGACCTGTTGGGAACACCAGCCGCCGGCGGCTCGGGCGGGTCAAGACGGGCCTTCGCGAGCAGCTCGTCGAGCGCCTGCTGGCACCTCCGTGATCGTCAGATGCTCGGGCGACGGCTTGGGCCCGTCGGCCGCCCGCCAAACGACGGTGCCGCGGCTCGTACGGCGCCCGGAGTCCTTCACATGGGCGAATCGAGCACCCTGGAGGGTCCGCTGACCTTGCCCGCCATCGCCTCGTCCCTCGTGTCGAGATGATGGTCAAGCGACCACCCCAACCGACCATTTGGGAAGCGCCACGTAATTCGGTGCTTTCCGAGCCACATCACCATGGCGCGAATGCCGAATAACACGGCAGACGCTGGGATGGGCCGTCGAACCTGCGT
>JALYMV010000067.1 GCA_030773575.1 Actinomycetota bacterium | reverse complement strand
TCGCGCTCCAGGTCCGCCGCGGCGGCCGCTGGTCGACCGTCGACCGCGACCGCACGAACGCACGCGGCGGCTACGCCGTCGGCGACCGGCGCCGCTCCACGTTCAGCGGTCCCGCTCGCCTGCGGGTCTCGGGCGCCGGCGCGGGCGTCGGCGCGACCACCCGCTCGCTCGGCCGGCTCAACGTCTACCGGACCGCGTACGCCTCCTGGTACGGGCCCGGCCTCTACGGCAACCAGCTCGGCTGCGGCGGCACGCTCGGCGCCGGCACGCTCGGCGTTGCCCACAAGACGCTGCCGTGCGGCACGAAGGTCACGCTGCGCAAGGGCTCGCGCTCCGTTCGCGTCCCGGTGATCGACCGCGGGCCCTACGTCGGCGGCCGCGAGTACGACCTGACCGCCGCCACCGCGCGGCGCATCGGGTTCGGCGGGCACGGCCCGCTGCTGGTCACGCGCTAGCTAGCCGCGTCGCCGGGCTCCACGAAGGTCAGGCGGTGCCCCTCTGTGACGAGGTCGAACAGCCGCTGGACCTCCGCCCCGCCCGGGACGATCGCGAACGAGAAGGCCCCGCGCCGCGACTCGGCCTCGAGGTCGAGCACCAGGTGCAGGCCGCTCGGGTCCATGAAGGTCACCTTGCGCAGGTCGAGCACGACGCGCTCGGCGCCCGCTCCGATGTGCTCGCGGATCGCCTCGCGCACCCGCCAGTGGGTGTCGAGGTCGACCTCCCCGACGGGCGAGATCGTCGCGGTGCCGGCGTGGAGGGTGGCGGAGACGGAGAAGGGCTCGGGCACGTGGGAGCTCATTGCGCGCGGCGACCCTAGCCGACCCGGACGGGCTCGGGGGAGGATGGGGCGCGGGGGCTCAGCATCCTGACCCGCCCGTATTCTCGGAGGCGATCATGGGTTCGCTCGAGCGCACCGTCGCCCACCTCGACGCGGACGCCTTCTACTTCTCGGTCGAGCTGCTGCGCCGGCCCGAGCTGCGCGGCAAGCCGGTGGTGATCGCCGGGAGCGGGCCGCGCGCGGTGGTGACGACGGCCTCCTACGAGGCCCGCCGGTTCGGCATCGGCTCGGCGACGCCCGCGTCGCGCGCGCGGCGACTGTGCCCTGAGGCGATCTTCGTGGCGCCGGACTTCGACGCCTACCGCCGGGCCTCGCGCCAGATCATGGACCGCGTGCGCTCGCAGGTCGACACGGTGGAGGTCGTCGGGCTCGACGAGGCCTACCTCGACCTCACCGGCCTGATGGCGCCGCGGGCCGCGATGCGGCGGCTCGTCTCCGAGATCCGCGCGGCGACAGGGATCACGTGCTCGATCGGGATCGGTCCGAACAAGCTCGTGGCCAAGGTGGCCTCCGACGCCGAGAAGCCCGCGGGCTTCGTCGTCCTCACCCGCGAGGCGGCGTGCGAGCGCTTCGGGCGCGCCTCGCCCAAGCTCCTGCCCGGGATCGGCGAGAAGACGCTCGAGCGGCTCGAGGCGATGGGGATCACCACCATCGCCGCGCTGGCCGCCACGCCGCCCGAGGCGCTCGCGGAGCGCTTCGGCTCGAACCTCGGGCCCTACCTGCGGCGCCGGGCGCACTTCGAGGACGGCTCGCCGGTCTCCTCCGAGCGGATCGCCGTCTCCGAGTCGCGCGAGACGACGTTCCCGCGGGACATCGCCGACCGGGCGGAGCAGCGCGCGGCGATCGTCCGATTGGCCGGGGAGCTCTGCGAGGGGCTCGCCAGGCACGGGCGCCGCGGGCGGACGATCGCCATCAAGGTCCGCCTCGACGACTTCACCACGGTGACGCGCGCGCGGACGATCGGCCAGGCGACGAACGACGTGCGGATCGTCCGCGACGTCGCCTGCGCGCTGCTCGACGAGTACGCGCCGCCGCGGCCCGTGCGGCTGCTCGGCGTGCGGGTCGCCGCCTTCGAGCACGAGGAGGCGGTGGCGGCGGCGGGCGCTCCGGGCAGGGCGGAGGCCGGCTCCGGGCAGCTCGCGCTCGAGCTCTAGTACAGCGCCGCGGCGAGCTTGCGGCGTGCGCCGCGCGCGACGGGGTGGTCGACCCCGAGGGCGTCCAGGACGCCGACCACGGCGCGGCGCAGGTCGTCGCGGCGGTCCTCGTCACCCGCTTCGCCCAGCGCGGCGATCAGGAGGTCGAGGCCGTGCTCGGTCTCGCCCGCGTCGAGCGCGGCGAAGGCCGGCTCGAGCGCCGGGTCGCCCTCGAGGCGGATCCGCGCGGCGAGCCCCTCGGCGGCGAAGCCGGGGCGTCCGTCGACGAGCGCGTAGGCCTCCTCCGCGTCGCCGCGGGCGTGCAGCAGGCCGGCGAGCGAGACCGCCGCCTCCACGCGGCCCGGCTCGAGCTCGAGGGCGCGGCGCAGCTCGGCCTCGCCGCCCGCCTCCACGAGGGCGTCTGCCTCGGAGGGCACGAGCGAGTCGAGGAAGCGCTCGACCACCGCGGGCGGCTGCGCGCCGACGAACTCGTCGACGACCTGGCCGTCCTTGAACGCCTTGACCGCCGGGATCCCCTGGATACCGAAGGCCTGGGAGATGCGCGGGTTGGCGTCCGTGTCGACCTTGGCGAGGACGACCTTGCCCTCGCGGGCGTTGACGCCGCGCTCGAGCACCGGGGTCAGCGAGCGGCACGGCCCGCACCACGCCGCCCAGAAGTCGACGACGACGGGGACCTGGTGGGAGCGGTCGACGACCTCGCGCTGGAAGTCGGCCTCGGCGACGTCGGTGACCATGCAACCAAGGATAGGCTCACGCCGGGGATGGCCCACTTCACGATCGACGCGGGTGGGGTCCGGCTCTCGGGCGAGGAGGCGGGGGAGGGGATCCCCGTCGTCCTCCTGCACGGGCTGACCGCCACGCGGCGCTACGTCGTCATGGGCTCGCGGTCGCTCGAGCGCGCTGGCCACCGGGTCGTCGCCTACGACGCCCGCGCCCACGGGCGCTCTGGGCCGGCGCCGTCCGTGGACGACTACGGCTACGAGGCGCTGGCCTCCGACCTGCGCGCCGTGCTCGAGGACCGGGGGATCGAGCGGGCGGTGCTCGCCGGCGCGTCGATGGGCGCACACACCCTGACCGCGTTCGCGCTCGCGGACCCGGACCGCGCCGCCGCGCTGTGCATCGTCACGCCGGCCTTCGACCCCGGCGAGCACGACGACCCGCGGCGCCTCGAGCGCTGGGACCGGCTCTCCGACGGGCTGCGCGCGGGCGGCGTCGACGGCTTCCTCGAGGCCTACGGCGAGCCGCCGGTCCCC
>JALYMV010000066.1 GCA_030773575.1 Actinomycetota bacterium | reverse complement strand
ACCCCGGCTGGCGCGCGCTGGCGCCGGGCGACCGGTCGCGGCTGCTGCACCGGCTGGCCAACCTGCTCGAGGAGCGCCTCGAGGAGCTCGCGGTGCTCGAGGCGCGCAACGCCGGCAAGCCGATCGGCGACGCGCGCGGCGAGATGGGGATGACCGTCGACACGTTCCGCTACTACGCCGGCATGCCGGAGCGGATCCTCGGCGACACGATCCCGGTCGCCGGCGGCCAGGCGTTCACGGTGCGCGAGCCGCTCGGCGTCGTCGGGCTGATCACGCCGTGGAACTTCCCGCTGACGATCGCCGCGTGGAAGATGGCCCCGGCGCTGGCGGCGGGCAACACGGTCGTCCTCAAGCCGGCCGAGCTGACGCCGCTGACCGCGCTGCGCTTCGAGCGGCTGGCGCTCGAGGCGGGGCTGCCCGAGGGCGTGGTGTCCGTGGTGGTTGGCGCCGGCTCGGTCGCGGGCGCGCGGCTCGTCGAGCACCCCGACGTGGCGAAGATCGCCTTCACGGGCTCGACGGCGGTCGGCCGGCAGATCGCCGCGGGCGCGGCGCAGACGATCAAGCGGGTGACGCTCGAGCTGGGCGGCAAGTCGGCGAACGTCGTGTTCGCCGATGCCGACCTCGAGCGCGCGGCGGCCGCCGCGCCCGGCGCGGTGTTCGGCAACGCGGGGCAGGACTGCTGCGCGCGGTCGCGGATCCTCGTGCAGCGCCGCGCGCTCGACGGCTTCATGGCGGCGTTCGAGCGGGCGGTGAAGGCGGTGCGGGTCGGCGACCCGCTCGACGAGGCGACGGAGATGGGGCCGCTCATCTCGGCAGGCCAGCGGGAGGCGGTCGCGACCTTCGTCCCCGACGACGCGGCCGTCGTGTTCCGCGGCTCGGCCCCCGACGGGCCCGGCTACTGGTATCCGCCGACGGTGCTGATGCCCGCCGACCGGCACGAGCGGGCGGTGACCGAGGAGATCTTCGGGCCGGTCGCGGTGGTGGTGCCGTTCGAGGACGAGGCGGAGGCCATCGCGCTCGCCAACGACTCGATCTACGGACTGTCGGGCTCGGTGTGGACGCGCGACGGGGCGCGCGCGATGCGGGTCGCGCGGGCGATCGAGGCGGGCAACCTGTCGGTCAACTCGAACACCTCGGTCCGCGTCGCCACACCGTTCGGGGGCTTCAAGCAGTCGGGCGTCGGCCGCGAGCTCGGCCCCCACGCGACCGACCACTACACCGAGGTCAAGACGATCTACATCTCCACGGAGGGCTGAGGCGTGCCGGGACGGCTCGAGGGCAAGGTCTGCGTCATCACGGGCACGGCGAGCGGGATCGGGGCCGAGACGGCGCGGGTCTTCACCGCGGAGGGCGCAACCGTGGTGGGCGTCGACCTCGCCGACTCGCCCGACGCCTCGCTGTCCCTGCAGGCCGACGTCACCGACGAGGACGCCGTGCGCGACGTCTACGCGCGCGCGATGCAGGAGTACGGCCGCATCGACGTCCTCTTCAACAACGCCGGCATCTCGCCGCCCGACGACGTCTCCGTGCTCGAGACCTCGGTCGAGGCCTGGCAGCGCGTGCAGGACGTCAACGTCAAGTCGGTCTTCCTCTGCTGCAAGCACGGGATCCCACACCTGCTCGACACGGGCGGCGGCTCGGTGATCAACACCGCCTCGTTCGTCGCGGTGATGGGCGCGGCGACCTCGCAGATCTCCTACACCGCCTCCAAGGGCGGCGTGCTCTCCCTGTCGCGGGAGCTGGGCGTCCAGTTCGCGCGCAACGGCGTCCGGGTCAACGCGTTCTGCCCCGGGCCCGTCGACACGCCGTTGCTCCAGCAGCTCTACGCCAACGACCCCGAGGCCGCGGCACGGCGGATGGTCCACGTCCCGATGGGCCGGTTCGCGCGGGCGCGCGACATCGCCACCGCCGTGCTCTTCCTCGCCTCCGACGACTCCACGTTCATCACCGCGACGACGTTCCTGGTGGACGGCGGGATCGCGGGCGCGTACGTGACACCGCTGTAGGTCACGCCCGCTCCCCCGGGGGCGGCCGCCGCCGGTCGCTCCAATAGCCTCGCGATCGTCCACACCCGAGGAGGAGAGCCATGGCGCTGGAGCGCAAGCTGGTCGTCGAGTTCATCGGGACGTTCTTCCTGGTGTTCACCGTCGGGATGGCGTCCGCCAACGCGGGCCCCCTCGCGCCGCTGGCGATCGGCGCGGTGCTCATGGTCCTCGTCTTCGCCGGCGGCCACGTGTCCGGGGCCCACTACAACCCGGCCGTCAGCACCGCGGTCCACGTCCGCGGCAAGATGGCGCCCGGCGAGCTCCTGCCCTACGCGGGGACGCAGGTCGCCGCGGCCGTCGTGGCGGGCGTCGTCGTCGTCGCCCTCGGCTTCGACGCCGAGCAGGCGGCGGACCTGGCCGGCGCCGGGAAGATACTGGCGGCCGAGTTCCTGTTCACCTTCGCGCTGGCCTACGTCGTCCTCAACGTGGCGACGTCGCGCGGCACGGAGGGCAACTCCTTCTACGGCCTCGCCATCGGCTTCACCGTCCTCGCGGGCGCCCTCGCGGTGGGCTCGGTGTCCGGCGGGGCGTTCAACCCGGCGGTGGCGGTCGGCGCGATGGTCATGGGCCTGCTGTCGTGGGGCGACATCTGGGTCTACATCCTCGCCAACCTCGGGGGCGGCGCGGCCGCGGGCGTGGTCTTCCTCTTCACGCAGCCAGCCGAGAAGCTGCGTGGCGACGAGCGCGCCGCCGAGCCGGAAGCCGAGGGGGCCGCGCGGGGGTAGGGCGCTTCAGCAAGGCGTCAGCGAGCGCACGAGCTCTCCCGCGGGCCGGATCTCCGCGATCCGCGACCGTCTCCCCCGCGTAGAGCGGCGCGACGTCGACGAAGTCGCTCGGGGCGGCGGAGGTCGGCGCGAGCGGGCCGAGGAAGGGGACGTCCTCGCGCTGGGCCGCGGCAGGCGGCCCTGCGCCGAGGGCGGCAACCGGATCGACTGCCGGCCCGGCGACTTCATCCTCGCACCGCACGGCGTGCCCCACACCTACCGCGTCGGCGCGGAGCCCGCCCGCTGGCTGATCCTCAGCTCGCCGGCGGGCTTCGAGCGCTTCGTCGCGGCGGTGGACGCGGCGGACGACGTCGACCCGGTGGCGCTCACCGCCATCGCGGCGGCGCACCAGATCGAGATCCTCGGCCCTCCGGGGATGCCGCCGTAGCGGCAGCCACGCCGACGGACGCCCGAAGCGGCCGCGCCACGCACCCCCGGCGCGGCCATTTCACTCCCGGCGACGCCCGCGCCGCGCGGGGGCGTTCGTAAGAGGGATCGCTCGCACGGCGGCGGAGACGGTCAGCCACGCCGAGAGCCGACGGCCGGACTCGAACCGGCGACCCCTTCGTTACGAGTCTCATCCTGGACGCCCAGACCGCTCAGCCCGCGTCAGGCTCGTTCAGTCGAGTGCGACTCAGTCGGGTCAGAACTGCTGAGTCGGGACACATCCGGAGACACGGATCGGGTCGCACCTGCCACACGGTTCCGAGATCGGCGTCCCCTATGGTCTGCTGGATGCCGCAGTCGCAGGACAAGCTGGTGCGCAAGCCGGCTGATCCCGTCCGCGTCGAGCGCCTGCGCCGTGACGCTGTGCGGCCGATGAGCGTGAACCTCGCCGAAGGGATCGCGCTCAGCCACAAGCTCCTGCGCTTCACCGGCGCGGCTGTAGCGGCTTCGGCGAAGCGGTGACAGAGGCATCGTTCGACGAGCTGCTCCGGCGGCTGGTCGCTGCGGATGTGCGATTCGTATTGATCGGCGGCCTCGCCCTCAACGCGTGGGGCGTGGTCCGTGGCACCAAGGACGTGGACGTCGCCGTCGACCCAGAGCCGGACAACCTCAACGCGGTCGCGGCCGTCGCCGCCGCTGCGAATGGCGTCGTGCAACAACGGCAGGCGATCGCCGGCTCTGCGTTCTCGATCGCCGCGCTGCTAAGCGAGGGCGAACGAGTGCTGATCGACACCGAGCTGGGTCCGCTCGCCATCCTCCAGGGCCTCGAGGGCGTCCCGAGCTACCCAGAGCTTCGGTCGCGGGCCGTGGAGGTCGAGGTCGCCGACGTGACGGTCTGGGTCTGCGCGCTCGAGGATCTCCGCGCGATGAAGCGAGCCGCCGGACGGGCTCGCGACCTCGCCGACCTCGAGGATCTCGACAGCGCGCACGGCAACGACTGACTCGCGAAGCCGACGGCCGGGCTCCAACCGGCGACCCCTTGATTACAAGTGGGAAACGAGGAAACGAAGTTGTTAGCAGGTCTTTTTTGGCTCTGACACGATGAGTAGAGCGCGGTTGAGTCGGCTCGGAAATGTCGAGTCGGGGACATATCTCGGTACACGGCACGTCCCCCGTCATCCACTCGGAACGTCCTCTTCATCCACTCCTAACGGGTCGTTGGAGCCGACATGGTTCGGACACGGTTTTACAAGTCGAAAGATTGGGGGGTCCTACCAGGTCGTCTCGGCTCTGGCCCGCGGGTCCCAGTGCGGTTGAGCAGGGCAGAAAAGCCAAGTCGGGGACATATTTCGGCACCCACACAATTCTGCGGCAGCTTGCCGATGGGGGAGCCCTGGAGATCAGGGCGGGATCGCGAGGGCACTGGCTGTTCAATACGTTCGTGCGGCCGTAGGTGTTACGGGGGGCGATGAGCGTCAGTCCTGAAAGGAAGACCGTGCAGAGATGCAGCAGTGGTCCGGCCAGCACCTGACGGCACTGGTGGTCACCGTGCTGGTGGCGCTCGTGCTCGTCGCCGGCGGGCGTCGCCAGGGACGGGGTTGGGCGCGTGCGGTCGGCCGTGGACTGGCGGCGGTGATCATCGCCGCCTACGCCGTCGAGCAGCTCACTTACGCGCTGCGTGGCGACTGGACGCCGAGGCTCAACCTCCCGCTGCACCTCACCGACGCCGTCACGCTGGTGTCGGTCGCCGCGCTGTGGCGACCCGAGCGGTCGCTGCTGGTCGAGCTGGTGTACTTCTGGGCGCTCACCGCGTCGCTGCAGGCGGTGCTTACGCCCGACCTGGGACAGTCGTTCCCCGACGTGCTGTTCTTCACCTACTTCGTGACGCACTCGGGTGCGGTCGCCGCCGCGTGCCTGCTGGTGTTCGGCGCGCGCCGGCTGCCGCGCCGGGGCGCGGTCTGGCGGGCGTACACGTCGACCGCCGCGTTCGCCGGCTTGGCTGCCGTTGGGACACTGCTGACGGGCGGCAACTACATGTATCTGCGCCGCAAGCCCCCGGACGGCTCGCTGCTGGACCTCATGGGCCCGTGGCCGGTCTACATCGCCGCGGCGGCGGCGATGGGGCTGATCATGTTCCTGGGGCTCGCCGCCCTCGCGCGACGCTTGGACCCTCCGCGGGCCGGGCCACGACCGCCCGCTAAGGGCGGGGCAGCCGCAACGGGCTGAGCTCTACTGCCTTACGCGTTCAGCAGGGCATCCGCGCCCGCCCGCGCGTCAGGATCCTTCCACCGGTTCGGACAACGGGGCTGTTATTGGCGCATGGCGGCAGATCACACGCTCGAACGCCTCGGCGACCTCCTGTCTTCGTGAAGCCGGCTTGCGCTTCAAGCCTCGAAGCAGAAGCGCCGGGCAGCATCCCGGTCAGGAACCCGACGCAGGCGCCCGTTATGACGAGGCCGAAGGGGCTCTCCTGAGCGAGCTGAGCCACCCGGTCCACACCGCGCCTGAGCTGCTGCTTGCTGGGCGCCGCGTCCTTGACCGTCCCGGCCGCATGGGTCGCGGCGTCACCGACGGCGGAGGCGGCGTTGCTCGTGGCGTCGCCGATGGCCGAGGGCGCGTCGCCCGCCTTGTCGGCGACGGCGGAGGCAGCGCCGCTCGCGGTCTCGCCGACCGTAGCCGCGATGTCGGCGACCCTGCCGTTTGATGCCACCCGAGCCCCCCACCCTCGAACGCCACCACGCGAGCCGAAACGGTGGATCGACGCTTTGAAGGCCTGACGCGCTGACCTACGGTCACGAGGTGACGCCGATATGCTGGCGCGATGTCACTTCGTGCCGGTACGCACAAGATCGGGCCCGCGGACGGATCGCTGCAGGTGCACACCTCCCGCGAGGGAGTGGCGCAGAAGGTGGGACACGACCTGGTCCTGGCGGTCGGGCGGTGGGAAGCGACGACCGAGGGGCACGACGATGAGCTCGTCGAGGTGGTCCTTGAAGCCGACGGGCAGTCGCTCGAGGTGCGCGAAGGGCTCGGCGGACTCAAGGCACTCACCGACAAGGACCGCAAGGAGATCCTCGGCAACATCGACGACAAGGTCCTGCGCAGGCAGCCGATCACGTTCCGCTCCACCTCGATCCGACACGCCGGCGGGCAGCTCACGGTGGCCGGCGAGCTCACACTGGCGGGCACCACCCGCCCCGCGAGCTTCAACTTGACTTTGACGGACGACGGCCGCCTGACGGGCACCCTCGCCGTGGTGCAGAGCGAATGGGGCATCAAGCCCTACCGGGGGCTGATGGGAGCCCTGAGAGTCCGCGACGCGGTCGACGTCGTGATCGACGTGGCGCTTCCCGCCGGCTGAGGCGGTCATGCGGCGGAGACCGTCGCGAGGTTCTCTTTCCGCCGACGGGAATGACTCGGCTCAGGGCGCCGGATGGATGTCGTCGACCCAACGGACCCGCTCCGGGTCGGGCTCGACGTCCGGCAGGTCCAGGTCGACGACACCGGGTCCTGCCCGGAGCGCACCACGACGCAGGAGAGCGGCGCAGACGGCGCGGCGTTGATCTCCTGGTGCGGAACGTACGGCGGCACGTAGATGAAGCCCCCCCGGCCCCGCCTCGGCAAGATACTCGAGGCGCTCGCCCCAGCGCATACGGGCGCGCCCGGAGACGACGTAGATGACGCTCTCGACCGGGCCGTGATGATGCGGACCCGTCATGGCGTCGGGCTCGATTACCACCGTGCCCGCCCAGAGCTTTCCGCGCCCGCACGGGCGCTCGTGACGGCGGCGGCGCGCGTCATGCCGGGGGTCTGGGGCGTGTCCGTGTCGACCTCGCCAGAGCGAACGACGCGGACGCCGTCGGTGCGCCAGTCGCGTGCAAGGTCTTCAGAGAGCCACGACAGCGTCGCCGCATTCGATGCCCGCGTTCGAGTCGCCCCTGTAGCACGCGTGCTACAGTCTCGTCTATGGCTCGTGAGATCACCCAACGTGAGCTTCGCAACGCCAGCGGCGACATCATGCGGGCGCTCGATCGCGGCGAAACGTTCGTCGTTACACGAAACGGCGTCCCCGTCGGCGAGCTCGTCCCGCTGCGCGCGCGGCGGTTCGTCGCGGCCGAGGTTGCGCTCGCCGCATTTGCCGGCGCGCCTTCCTTCGCGGCCGACCGGTTCCGCAGCGATCTCGACGCGATCCTCGACCAGGACCCCACGCCACGTGGCTGAGCCGCGCGCCCCGCGCGGGATCCTCGACACGTCCGTCGTCATCGACCTCCATCAGATCGCTGCGGAGGATCTGCCGGCCGAGCTGGCGGTCTCCGTGGTCACCTTGGCCGAACTGGCCGCCGGGCCGCACGCCACAGGCGATCGCGACGAGCGCGCCCTCCGGCAGGACAGGCTCCAGCGCGCTGAGGCCACGTTCGACCCCCTGCCGATCGATGCAGGCGTCGCCCGGGCCTACGGCCGCATCTACGCGGCCGTCGCCGGAGCCGGGCGCAAAGCCCGCGGCGCCAGGTCCCTCGACCTGCTCAGCGCTGCCACCGCACTCGCATCCAGCTTGCCGCTGTACACCCGGAACGCCGACGACTTCAAGGACATCGAGAGCCTCGTCGAGATCGTCACCGTCAAGCTTGCCCGCTGACTCACGCACCCGTCACTCGTCGATGATCTCGGCTCGGATACGCGGCACGTAGGTCTCGCCGCCGATCTGCGTCTCGTAGGAGTACTGGTCGACCACCTTGCCGTAGACGGTGATGATGTCCTCCTCGGCGGGCTGGATCGTGCGGTCGTACTCGACGTAGATGTTGTCCGTCGACAGGCCATAGCCCTCGTCGGTGACCGACAGGAGGATGACGGTCGAGTCGCCCTCCTCCTGTATCTGGAAGATCTGCCCGCGGTACACGACGCTCTGGCCCGCGTAGCGCTCAGGGTTCTTGTTGAGCTGGTTGTATGGGATGGTCCGAGCGCCGGCCCGGAGCGCGTTGAGCTTCGCCCGGGCGGCCGCGAGCTTCGCCTGCCGCGCCTGCTCGCGGAGGGCCCGGATCGCGGCAAGCTCCGCCGCCGACCGGTCGCGCTCGATCGTGAGGGGTCTCCGTGCTGCTCTCGCCGTCGACATCCGCACTCGGCCAAGAGCCTGGGACACGGCAGTGAGCTCGATGTCGTTGTCGCCGAGGTCGAGACGGATGCGCCGGGAGAACCGGCCGGCCGCGGACACCTTCGCGGTCGTGTTGTCGACCGTCACGGTCGCGCCGGGAGCCGTCCTACTCGGACGACGACGGAGCGGCGGCGAACCGTGTCGCCGTCATCGGGCGAGAGCACTTCGAGCGGGGGCGGCGTCGGCTCGGGCGTCGTGGTGTTCGCGAGCTCGGCGGCGCCGGTGCGGCCGCTCGATGGCCGCTCCGTCTCGGGGTCTCGCCGAAGATCGCGCCGAGGACGACGAAACCGAGCAGCGCGCCGAGCGCCCACGTCCACCACGAGCGGCGGCGGCCTGAGGGAGGGTTGGAGGTGGGAGGGACGGAGTGAAGTCGCTCATCCCGCTGGAGGTCGCCGAGCCCAGCCTGAGGATCCCCTCCCCGAGGAGCACGAGGGCGACGATGACGGTCGGCGCACCCCCACATCCGACTTTGATGGAACCGTCGAGGAACCCTTCTCCGGCTTCTGTGGCTGTTGCCTAAGCGTTGCCAGGTCTTTCCGGCACCTGGCAGCGCCTAAAGACAAGCCCTGCATTTACCCGGCTTTCGTAGAGCCGACGGCCGGACTCGAACCGGCGACCCCTTCATTACGAGGGATGGACAGGGCGAAAACGGCGGACATCTCTGCACATCGCTGGACAGGCTTTTCCCTGCAAATGGGGCTAATCGGGATGAGCACCCGTGAGCGGCCATGACCACCTGTGCGGCTGGAGTTGGACGCGGAGTGGACGCGCAGATTTCCCAGGCGCCTCATCCCGCCCCCAACGGCCCAAGTCCTTCATCCCTCGTGAAGCGCCTCGGCCGCTATCCGACGTCGAGGGCGGTCGCGAGCCGGCCGGGGCCCATGACCTCGATGCCGCCCGCGAGCGGTCGTTCAGGCAGGTGCCGCCGGTTGGAGCTGCATATGACGTCTGAGCCGCGCGCGGCGGCCGCGGCCACCAGATGGACGTCGTGCGCGTCGAACTCGCCGCTGACGACCCGGAGCTGCTCGGGGAGGCCTTCGAGTAGGTCCTCGCGCGTCTGCCCCGTCAGGTGGTACACGACCTCGCCGATCGGCCTGTTGTGCAGCCACGCCTGCGCCGTCAGCGAGCGGCCGATCGGCGAAGTGGCCACGTTGTCGGGATCGAACAGCGCGCCGAAGCCGTCGAGGAACTCCTCGATGAGCTCGATCTCGTAGCGGACGCCGCCGAGCCCCTCAAGAGCGTTGCGGATGAACTCCATCCCCGCGACCTCCGTCGTGAAGCCCTCGAGGACGACACCCTCGGCGGCGAGTTGCAGGAGGCGGAAGTTCACGCCGCCGGGACGGCGCAGCGCCCCGCAGAGCACGGTCGCGTCGAATCAGACGAGCACTCAGGACTGCCGGCGGCTGACGATCTCGTCGGCCAGCTCCTCGTCGGAGACGCTCGGCGCGTCGCCGGCGCGTTCGAGGAGCTTCGCCTTGAGCTCGGCGAGGCGCCGCGGATCCGTGCGACCGTGATCGAACTGCTCGGCGGGCAGTCTCCAGGAGCCTCCGGGCGTCTGCTCGGCGCGCACGCGTCCGGCCCTGATCCACTTGTAGACGGCCTGCGGCGTGACGCCATATCGCGCCGCCACCTGCGATGGGGTCAGCCATCCGGGATCCGACGGCGGCCGGTCGAGTGCCTGTCCCTGCCACACGGCGGCCAGGCGTGCGGCGCGCACCCGAGCGTCGACGCCAAGCCGATCGAGATCCGCGGCCTCGCTGAGGTGGACGGCGAGGAGTGCGGTCAACGCGGCGGCATGCTCGTCGTCCTCGTCGGCGTCCTCGAAGGCCTCGCGCAGATGGTCGCGTCCGAGCAGCCCCGACGCATCGAGCAGCTCGACGGTCTCGATGACCTCGTCCTCGTGCCCGCCGTACATGTCGAGGCGACGCCCGGCGCTGTCGAGGATCTCCCGGGCGAGGACGCGCAGCAGCGATCCACGGTCCTCCGAACCGCTGGTCACGACGGTGCGCCACAGCACCGCGCGATCGGTGGGCGACAGGCTGCTCACGGGTCTCGGTTCCGCAATGTAGCTAATTGACACAACGGTGGGACATTTGAAACTTTGGGAACCGGAGGGTGTGCATGGCGGGCCGCGTACACACCAGCAGGCGCCCACGATTTTCAGTCGGAGGGGTCGCCGCCTCCAATTCGCCGGAACCCCTGCATCCCAGCGGTTTAGCCGGGACGCTTTCGCGCTCCATCACAGCTCGCTAGTTGCGGCTGTTCGACACTTCATTGGGCCACGAGACCGGGCTCGTGGCCCAATGAGCGCCTTGCGTGTGAAGCGCGATGAGGGTGTTGACGAGCACCCGCCGGAGCAGGAACGATTGGTCTGATCTGCAGCTAGTTCGCCTAGCTTCCCCGGTCAGCGGCCGTGCGGCGATTACTGCTGATTTCGGTCTCATTGGGCACTGGTGCCCGATGAGCGGCCCACCTTCGAGCCGTTCCACCCGGAGCGCGAGGGCGCCGAACAGCGCGACCGGGTGGCCGCGGCGCGGGTCGCCGAAGACCAGGTCGGCGCCGAAACCGATGAGGATCGCCGCGCCGGTCACGCGAGCTCCGCGTTGACGCACGCGACCGTCCAGCGGCCGCCGTGGCCGTGCAGCTCGGTCCGCCGCAGCGGCGTGACGTCGAAGCGCCAGAACGCGTCGAGCG
>JALYMV010000065.1 GCA_030773575.1 Actinomycetota bacterium | reverse complement strand
CACCAGCGCCGGCGCATCACCGCCTCGCGCACCGGCCCGCGGGCGCGGGCGGCGCGGGCGATCAGCGCCGGGTCGATCCCGGCGAGGGCGCGGGTGTTCTCGGGCGCCTGGATGGCCAGCGAGCAGTCCGTCTCCTCGGCCTCCGTGAGCTCCGAAGGCGCGAAGGCGTCGAGCTGGGCGGCGCGCGCGGCGCGGTAGAAGCCCTCCTCCATCCCCGGCAGCGCGAGGCGGAAGAGCGGCCAGGCGTCGCGCTCGAGCAGCTCGCGCTGGAGCTCGGCGAGCAGGGGCCCGGCGAGCGGGGTGGAGCGCACGACGACCTGCTGGCCGGGCTGGACGTCGAGGCAGTAGCCGCACAGCAGCGCGGCGAAGCGGGCGGGGTCGGGCGTCACGGCAGGATCGCCGCCGCGCGGCACCAGCCCGCCGACGCGGCGGCGACCTTCACCGGCAGGCAGCTCACGGTGTAGCCGCTCGGGCCGGGCAGCGCGCCGAGGTTGTGGAGCTTCTCGATCTGGCAGTACTCGCGGTCGATCCCGACCCGGTGGGCCTCCCAGATCCGCGAGGGATCGCCGTCGCGCTCGAAGGCGGCGCGCGTGTCCATGAACGGGCGGTCCAGGCCCCAGGCGTCCGTCCCGATCACCTTGACGCCGCGGTCGAGCAGCCAGAGCGTCGCCTCGCGGCCGAGGCCCGAGCCGGCGTTGAAGTACTCCGGTGTGTCCCACGCTTCCTCGGCGCCCGTCCACAGCAGGACGATGTCGTAGGGCGCGAGCTCGACCACGGCGGCGGCGATCGCGGCCTCGAGGTCGGCCGGCTCGATCCGGGCGCCGCGCTCGAGCGCACGCAGGTCGAGCCGCACACCCGGCCGCACGAACCAGTCGAGCGGGAGCTCGTCGATCGTCCGCGCGCGCTGCCCGCCGCTCGTGGGGAAGTAGTGCCACGGCGCGTCGACGTGGGTGCCCGCGTGGGTGATGAGGGTGACGGTCTCCGACGCCCAGCCCTGGCCGTCCGGGAGTTCCTCGGGCGCGCAGCCGAAGATCTGGCCCAGCAGCGGAGCGGTCGCCGCGTGGTCCTGGTACTCGATCTGCGGCGCGATCGGCTCGCCCGGGCCCGGCCCGGTCGGCACGGAGAGGTCGATGACGCGGCTCATGGCGCCGCGAGGTCGGGGAAGTGCTCGGCGAGGTGCTCGCGCAGCGCGCCCCGGATCCAGTGGCGCTCGTCGGCGCCCGCGAAGCGGTAGCGCGCGAGGAGCTCCTTCTGCCGGACGATCGGCTCGGCGCCCGCGATCTCCCAGCGCACGGCGAGGCGCTCGAAGAGGAACTCCGCCGAGCGCTGCCAGGCGTCCTCCTGGGAGAGGGGCGAGCCGGCACGCACCGCCGCGTACTCGTGCCGCGTCGCGGGGCTCATGGCGCCCCGCAGCGCGAGCACGGTCCCGTCGTCGCCCCGGTACTCCGACTCGGGCGCCTGCAGCTCCTCCGCCGTCCCTCGCCGGCGGCTCCGCTTCCCCATCAGACGGCGGCCGCCGCCCGCTCGAGCTGCGCGCGGACGTCGCCCGTGACCGGGTTGGCGTGCCCGGGCCACGCGGCCGACAGGCCGAGGGCGGCGAGCTTGCGCACGGAGTCGGCTGCGGCCTGGCGGTCGGGGGTGAACGCGGGGTGCGGTACCTGTGGGGCGCCCTTGAGCGAGGTCTGGACGTCGAGCGTGTAGAAGGCGTCGGAGGTCAGGGCGATGCCGTCGCGCTCGCGCACGAGCGCGACCATGCCCGGCGAGTGGCCGGGGATGTGGACGACGCGGAAGCCCGCGATCTCCTCGCCCTCCTCGAAGGTGCCGGCGATCTGCACGGGCCCGCCGTCCCAGCGGTCGAGCAGCAGCGGGTAGACGTGCCGGCCGGGCCAGCGCAGCTTGGAGAGGTCGAAGGTCGAGTAGCCGCCGTCGCCCTCGGCGACCGCGCGCTCGAGCGTGTGGCAGAAGACGGGCGCGTCGATGCCGGGCGCGGCGCCGCGGTGGTCCTGGTGGCCGTGGCCGAGCACGATCCGGTTGATCCCGCCCATCGCGGCGCCCGTGGCGGCCAGCCCGTGGGCCATGTCGGCGATCCCGGCGTCGAACATGCAGACGCCGCCGCCCCCCTCCTCGATGAGGTAGACGTTCATCGTCTTCATCGGGAATCCGCCGCGGACGATCCAGACGCCGTCCGCGATCCGCTCGGGGTCGGCGACGTGCAGCTTGCGGGTGAGCCGCGTCCGGGCGTTGACCGCCTTGACCATGCCGAGCTGCTGGCGCGAGCCGTCGGGCGGCAGGACGCCGAGCTGGCGGGCGATGGTCATGCCGTCCGTGTAGGCGTCGTTGCGCACGATCCGCCCGTCGCGGACCTGCAGGAGGTCGATGCCCTCGAGCCCGATGTGCGCGCCGTTGGCCTCGAAGCCCTGGAATGTCCCGGGCCCGGCGAAGGTGCCGGTCGCATCCCACTGCACGGTGACGCGGTCGTCCTGCGCGAGGAGCCGGCGGACGCTGAGCGCGAAGTCGGGGAAGGCGCCGAACACCTCGCCGAAGTAGCCGCGCACCCCCTCCGGGCCGACCAGGTCGGCGATCCCGGCGAGATGCTCGACGCCGTCGGGCGCCCAGCACGCGCCCATGGCGTCGAGGTCGCGGGCGGCGAGCGCCTCGAAGTAGCGGGTGACGACGGCCTCGGCCGTCTCGGTGCTGGTGGCGGACATGGGGCGGCTCCCTCGCTCGGTGGTCCCTCGCGGGCATCCTATGCCTCACCGAGCGGCAATAAGGTCCGCTCCGTGTCCGGTACCACGCGCAGGCGGGAGCTCGGCCGGGGGGAGCGGGTGGTGCCCGGCGTCTGGCGCCTGCGGCTGCCGCTGCCGTGGCCCGGCGTGCCCCACTGCAACGCCTGGGCGCTCGCCGCCGGCGACGGGATCGTCCTCGTCGACACCGGGATGCATGAGCCCGGCTCGCTCGGCCAGCTCGAGCGCGCCCTCGACATGGTCGGGCTGCGCCTGGAGGACGTCCGGCTGCTCGTCTGCACCCATGCGCACGCCGACCACTGCGGCCAGGCGGCCGCAATCGTCGAGCGGGCGGGATGCGAGCTGTGGATGCACCCGAACCACGCGCACCTGACCGCCCAGACCGACGACCCGGAGCAGACGCTCGCGCGGCGGATCGAGGTCGCGCGCCAGAGCGGCGTGCCCGAGGAGCCGCTGCGCCGCTGGGCGGAGGCGCGGCGCGGGCAGGGGGTCGGCGTCGCCGGCCCGGTGCACCCCGACCGCGACCTCGTCCCGGGCGTGACCGTCCGGACCGACCTGGGCGACTGGACGGTCCACGAGACGCCGGGCCACGCGCCGTCGCACGTCTGCCTGCACCAGGCGGGCCGCCGGATGCTCCTCTCGGGCGACCACCTGCTCGGCCGGGTCTCCCTCTACTTCGACTACGGCTGGACGCCCGATCCCGTGGGTGAGTTCCTCGCCTCCCTCGACGCGGTCGACGCGCTCGACGCCCGCCTGGCGCTGAGCGGCCACGGCCGCCCGTTCACCGACGTCCGCGCCCACGTCGAGGCCAACCGCGCGCTCGTCCGCCAGCGCCTGCACGCCGCCCGCGCCGCGCTGGGCGACGGCGCGTCGACCGCCTACGGTCTCGCCCCCCGCGTCTACGGCCCCCGCTTCGAGCCCCACACCGGCACATGGCTCTTCACGAAGCTCCTCTGCTACCTCACCCACCTCGAGGCGATCGGCGAGGTGCGCCGGATCGCCGGCGAGCCCGAGCGCTGGGAGCTCACGGAGGCCGGCTAGAAGACGACCGTCTTGTGGCCGCCGGCGATGATCCGGTCGTCGAGGTGCCAGCGGACGGCGCGGGCGAGGACGACGCGCTCGATGTCGGCGCCGAGGCGGGCGAGCTCGTCGGGCTCTGCGCGGTGGGTCACGCGGGCGACGTCCTGCTCGATGATCGGTCCCGCGTCGAGCTCCTCGGTGACGTAATGGGCGGTGGCGCCGATGATCTTCACGCCGCGGTCGAAGGCCTGCCGGTAGGGCTGGGCGCCGACGAAGGCCGGCAGGAAGGAGTGGTGGATGTTGATGAATGGGATCCCCGCCTCCGCCAGCAGCTCCCCCGAGAGGATCTGCATGTAGCGCGCGAGCACCGCGACGTCGGCGCCCTGCAGGTGCTCGAGCAGCTCGCGCTCGGCCGCCGCCTTGGCCCCGCGCTCGACCGGGATATGGACGTACGGGATCCCGAGCGCCTCGACGGCGTCGCGATGATCGGGGTGGTTGGAGATCACGCAGGGGATGTCGGCCCGGAGCTCGCCCGCGCGCCAGCGCCACAGCAGGTCGAGCAGGCAGTGCGGCTCGCGCGAGGCCAGCACGACCAGGCGCTTCCGTTCCTCCGCGCTCACGATCCGCCACGTCATCGCGAACGCGTCGCCGACCTCGGGCCCGAAGGCGTCGCGCAGGGCGGCGGGGTCGGCGGCGTCGAACTCCATCCGCATGTAGAAGCGGCCGTCGGTGGGGTGCGTCGAGTGCTGGTCGGACTCGACGATGTTGGCCTCGTGGCGGGCGAGGAACCCCGAGACCGCCGCGACGATCCCGCGCCGGTCGGGGCAGTCGATCAGCAGTCGGGCGCGGTGCTGCTCGGGCACGCCCGCAACCATGGCACCTAGAATCCGCGCATGCGGATCGACGAGGCCCTCGCCGGCTCCGACCAGCCCGTCTTCTCCTTCGAGTTCTTCCCGCCCAAGACGCCCGAGGGCGAGCAGAACCTCGAGGACGCGCTCGCCGAGCTCGTGCGTCTCGAGCCGACGTTCGTCTCGGTCACCTACGGCGCCGGCGGGACGGTCGAGCAGAAGCACAGGACGGTGGAGACCGTCGCGCGCATCAAGGAGCGCTACGGCCTGGAGGCGATGGCGCACCTCACCTGCGTCGGCGCGACGGTCGACGAGCTCCGCACGATGCTCGACCGCATGGCCGAGGCGGGCGTCGACAACGTCCTGGCCCTCCGCGGCGACCCGCCGCCCGGCCAGGAGGACTGGGTCGCCACCGAGGGCGGGCTCTCCTACTCGCGCGAGCTCGTCGAGCTCATCCGCGCGGAGTACGACTTCGCGATCGGCGCGGCGGCGTTCCCCGAGACCCACATCCATGCCGAGTCGCCCGACGCCGACCTGCGCTACCTCAAGGAGAAGGTCGACGCCGGCGTGGGCTTCCTGGTCACCCAGCTCTTCTTCGACAACGACGACTACTTCGACTTCGTCGCCCGCGCGCGGGCGATCGGGATCGAGGTGCCGATCATCCCCGGCATCTGGCCCATCACGAACTACAAGCAGATCGCGCGGATCTCGTCGCTGATCGGCTCGAAGCTGCCCGACGGCCTGATGGGCGAGCTCGAGGCGCGCGCCGAGCAGCCCGAGGCGGTGGCGGAGTTCGGCGTCGCCTACGCGACCCTGCAGTGCGCCGACCTGCTGGCCAAGGGCGCTCCCGGCATCCACCTCTACACGCTCAACCGCTCCCCCGCCACGCGGGCGATCATGTCGGCGCTGCGCGTGATGGCGCCGTGGCGCGGCGCCGTCCCGGTCTAGCCGCGGCCTAGCCCGGCTCGAAGTCGAGCCGGTGGGCGATCCGCGGGCTCCCGTCGGCGGCCGTCCAGGCGACGTCGACCGTGTCGTCCTTGCGGTAGGTGCCGACGCCCCACGCCCCGAGGAACCAGCGGCCCTTCGAGATGCGGTCCTTCTCGAGCGCGCCGGGGAACTCGAGCATCCCGTCGCGGAGCGTGTAATCGGTGCCCTCGCGTTGGGGCACGCTGTTGAGGAAGACCGTGTAGGGCTCCCGCACGCCGGGAGGTAGCCGGACCCTCGTCCGCTCCATCGGCACCGCATCCTAGGCTCTCTCGCCTCCGTGTCCGCCCCCCTGCGCGCCGACGACCTCGACTACACGATCCGCCGCTCCTCGCGGGCGCGGCGGGTCAACGTCCGGGTGGACGCGAGCGGGGCGGTCGAGGTCGTCCTCCCCCGCCGCGCCGCCGAGCGCGACGCCGCCGCCGCGGTGCGCGGGCTGCGGCCGTGGATCGAGCGCCGTCGTTCCGCGCTCGCGCGCGCCGCGGCCGAGGTGGCGCGGGAGCCGGGGACGGTGCCATACCTGGGGGAGACGCTGCGGCTGCTGCCGCAGACGGGCCGTACGCGGGTTCGCCGCCGCGACGGCGATCTGCTCGTGCCGGCGGGGAACCCGGCGGCCACGCGGGAGGCGGTCGAGCGCTTCTACCGCCGCGCCGCGCGCGCCGAGATCGCGCCGCGCCTCGACGCCGCCGTCGCGCGCGCCGGCACCGGCTACACCGGCCTGACCATCCGCGCGCAGCGCACACGCTGGGCGTCGTGCTCGTCCTCGGGCGCCATGTCGTTCAACTGGCGGCTGCTCCTCGCGCCCGAGGCGGTGCTCGACTACGTCGTCGAGCACGAGGTCTGCCACCTCGAGGTCATGGACCACTCGCCACGCTTCTGGGCGCTGCTCGAGGGGCGGGTGCCCGACTGGCGCGAGCACGCCGGATGGCTGCGGCGCTACGGGGCGACGCTCAAGCTCTGACGTGCGCGGTCTCGCGCAGCACCCGCATCGCCTCCCGCCGCGCCTCCTTGCCGAGCCGGTCGAGGATGAGGACGCCGTCCAGGTGGTCCATCCCGTGCTGCACCACGCTCGCCTCGGGGCCCTCGGCCTCCACGCGGACGTGCTCGCCGTCCACGTCGCGCGCCACGACCCGCACGCGCGCGGGCCGCTCGACGTCCACCCAGACCCCCGGCAGGCTCAGGCACCCCTCCGGGAACGCCTCGCGCTCCTCCGACGCCCACTCGAGCTCCGGGTTGACGAGGACGCGGGCCGGCGTCGGGCTCGCCCGGCGTCCGGTGGACGAGCACGCGGTGCAGGATCCCGAGCTGGGTGGCGGCCAGGCCGGTCGCCAGCGCGTCGTCCATGAGGCGGGTCATCGTCTCGGCCTCCTCGCGGAGCTTGTCGTCGAAGCCTCCATCGGCCGCGCGCGTTCGCGCAGGACGGGGTCGCCGTAGGTCCGCACGTGCGAGAGCGCGGCGGCGCGGCGGGCGCGCGTCTCGGGGTCGAGGGGCGGCGGCGGGGCGTCCGGCTCGTCGTCGTGCGGCTGGACGGTCATCGGATCAGGAGGCCAGAGGCGCCGAGCCGAGCGACGGCGTGCCGAGCCCGGGGCGCTCGGCGACGACGTAGGCC
>JALYMV010000064.1 GCA_030773575.1 Actinomycetota bacterium | reverse complement strand
GGGGCGGAGGGCTGCGCGGTGGCCCTGTCGATCGTGGGCGCCGGCGTGGGCGTGGCCTCCACCGCCGGGGTCGGCGCCGCAGTGGGAGCCGGGGTCGGCGTCGGAGGGAGAGCCGGCGTCGGCGTCGAGGTCGGTGTCGGAGTGGGAGCCGGCGTCGGCGCCGGAGTGGGAGCCGGCGTCGGCGCCGGAGTGGGAGCCGGCGTCGGGGTCGGGGTCGGCGTCGGGGTCGGGGTCGGCGTCGGCGTCGGCGTCGGCGTCGGGTCGCCGTCTCCCTCCTCCGGCGGCGGCTCCGACAACCCGGGCCGCGGACCCGGCACGAGCCAGTCGGCGAACGGCGACTCGTCGCCCGCGCGGTACTGCCACCTTCCGCGGAGGGCTGGGGTGCGCTGCTCACCCTCGTAGCACGGCTGCTCGAAGCTCACGTCGAGGGTGCGCAGATCACCGTCTGGCAGGCGCGAGATCGAATGGACCGTGAAGGCGCCGCCCGAGCTCGACGGGTTGCACGGCCTGGCGCGGCCGTCGATGTCCATGGCGGGGCGATCGCCGCCGCCGGACCCGTAGGTGACGTCGGAGTAGGTTCGACCGGCGACCCAGCCGGCGGACCCCGGCCAGAACCGGCCCTCCCACCAGCGCTCGGAGTCCTCGACGTAGACCCTCACCAGGCCGCTCTCGTGGTACAGACCGGAGAAGACCGACGACGGCGGCTCATGCACGTAGGTGCGCGCGGGGCGATCCGGTTCGAGCTCCGTCTTGAGCACGTCCTCGACGACGGTCCGCGTGACCCCGCCGTGGTTGAAGCCCTCGAGCGCGACGTCGTGGACGCCCCCAGCCGTGTCCCGCAGCCGGAGGACCGCAGCGCGGGCTCCCGCGGCGGTTGGCCGGAACGTGACCTCGACGGTGCAGCTCGTCGCTCGGCAGCCGCCGTCGTCGGCGGTGAAGTCGCCCGGATGCTGGCCGGTGAGCGACACCCCGGCCAGCGCCGCGGCGCCGTCGAAGCGGACGGGGACGCGGGCGGCCGTCCGCCAGGCGTCGAGCTCAGGCCATCGGACGATTGCGGGCGTGGTCGCCGACGCGGGGACGCCGATGCGCACCTCACCCCAGGCCGTCGAGGGGTTCCCGTCGCAGTGCAGCTTGTAGACGACCCACAGCCGCCGCACGCTGCCGTCGGTCCTGCGGACGAGGTCGCGGACCTCGAAGCGCCCGTCGACCTCGTTGCAGGCGCGCTGGGAATCAGCGACGGCCGCGAGCCCGGGACGCCCCGGATCCCGGAACGCCGCTCGCTGGGCCCCGACGTAGTTGCGCGCCTCGAGCGTCTCGCCCGACGGGGCGGCGAAGGTCAGCTCCCAGCTGCCGAGCGCGGGGTCGTAGGCGCGCACGACGACGTGGTCTCCGCCGACGAGTGCGTCGGTTTCGGTCGAGATCTGCGCCGCCGGCCCGAAGACGTCCTGCCGCCCCTCCCCGAGGTAGTCGCCGGCGTCGCTGTAGGCCGCGACGCCGGTAGTGGTCGTCGCGTGCGCGGCGGCGGGGTCGAGCGCGAGGACGACCAGTGCCAGGGCGACGCAGCGCACCGCCATGGCGAAGTTCTACCCGACCGACCGGCGAAGCGCACCCGCCTCGCGGGAGCTCACCCCGCGAGCACCTCGGAGACCGCGCGCGGACGCACGCCGAGCGCCACGGCGTCGGCCGCGCCGCGCGGCGTGGTCATGCCGGCTGCGCGGAAGCTCGCCTCCGACCAGGTGGCCACGGCCGCCGGCCCGGTGAGCGTCTCGTGCGCGACGAGCACCCGGCGCAGCGCCCATTCGGGGATCGGCAGGAGCGAGCGGCGCCCGCGCAGCGCCAGGTCGACGAGCTCGCGCTGGGTGACGACCTCCGGGCCCGCGAGCTCGTAGGTGGCGTGCGCTGGCGCGCCCTCGGCCGGCAGGTCCATGGCGGCCAGCACGCAGTCGGCCAGGTCGTCGGCGAGGATCGGCTGCACCCGGGCGCGCCCGCGGCCGGTGAGCGGCACGGCGGGCAGCAGCGCGAGGCGCTCGAGGCGGGTGAGCCGGTCATCGCCCGGCGCGTAGACGGTGGAGCAGCGCAGCGTGGTGGTCCGGAGCGCCGACTCCGCTACCGCCCGCTCGGCGAGCGCCTTGGCCCGGTGCACGCGCGTGCGGTGCCACGGCGTCGCGCCGAGCGCCGAGACGAACAGCAGGTGTTCGACGCCCGCAGCCTCCGCCGCGCGCAGCAGACGCCAGACCGCAAGCCCGTCGACCTCCTCCACCGATGTGTGGGGCTGGTCGCGCTCCGAGCCGGCCAGGTGCAGCACCGTCGTGACGCCGCGCAGCCCCTGCCGCAGCCAGCTCGGGTCGGCGAGGTCGCCGAGGGTGATCTGGACCCGGACCCGGTCGGGCCCGAGCCGCCGCGGGTCGCGCACGAGGCAGCGGACGGGCGCACGGCGGGCGACGAGCCGGGCCAACACCCGCGAGCCGATCAGCCCCGTGCCTCCCGTGAGCAGGATCACGCCCGCAACCCTAACCCGTACAATCCGCCGCCCCCGCGGTCCTTCTCCCCTCAGCGAGGAAATCCCACATGGCCTACGTCATCACCGAGCCGTGCATCGGCACCAAGGACAACTCGTGCGTCGAGGTCTGCCCGGTCGACTGCATCCACCCGACGCCCGACGAGCCCGACTATGACAAGGTCGAGATGCTCTACATCGACCCGGAGGAGTGCATCGACTGCGACGCGTGCGTCGAGGCGTGCCCGGTCGACGCCTGCTTCGCCGAGGACCAGGTCCCGTCGGAGTGGGAGAACTACGTGCAGCTCAACGCGCAGTACTTCGCCGGGAAGTAGGCGGCGCGGGGGGCTGCGGGCGCCTCAACTCCAACTGCGGCTCGTGAGGGCCGGTTTGCGCTTCGGGGTGCCCAGGAAGATGTGACACCACGCCGGAGGGCCGCCCGCGTCACATAGACCCGGTCGGGCGCCGGGCGCGTCCTACGCCATCGGCAGTGACATGCCGACCGGCTTGGGCGCGGCGGCCGGTGCCGGCGCCTGCATGAGCGGGAGCTCGATCGGCGACAGCGCGATGACACCCCGCGCCGCCTGGCGGATGGCCTGGGCGGCGGGGTCGTCCGGGTTGGACGCCACGAGTGGCGTGCCGAGGTCGGACTGCTCGCGCAGCGGCATGGTCAGCGGCACCTTGCCCAGCAGCGGCAGGTCGAGCTCGTCGGCCAGGCGCTGACCGCCGCCCTCGCCGAAGATCGCGAAGCGCTCGCCGCCCGGCGTGGTGAAGCCGGACATGTTCTCGACGATGCCGGCGATCTCGAGGTTGACCTTGTCGGCCATCTCGGCGGAGCGGCGCGCGACCTTCTGGGCGGTGTCCTGCGGCGTCGTGACGATCACGAACTTCGCCTGCGGCAGCAGCTGCGCGAGTGTCATCGAGACGTCGCCGGTGCCGGGCGGCAGATCGACGAGGAGGTAGTCGAGCTCGCCCCAGGCGACGTCCTCGAGGAACTGCTGCAGCGCCTTGTGGAGCATCGGCCCGCGCCAGACGACCGCGGCGTCCTCGTCGAGGAAGAAGCCGATCGACATGACCTTGACGTCGTGGGCGATCGGCGGCAGGATCTTGCGCTCGCCCGAGACCTTGGGGCGGTCGGCCGGGACGCCGAACATGCGCGGGATGGAGTAGCCCCAGACGTCGGCGTCGAGGACGCCGACCTGCTTGCCCTCCGCCGCGAGCGCGACGGCGAGGTTGGCGGTCATCGACGACTTGCCGACGCCGCCCTTGCCCGAGCCGACGCAGATGACGTTCTTGACCTGCGCGAGCGCGCCCTCGGGCAGCGAGGAGCGGCCCAGCTTGCGCTGCAGGTTGGCCTTCTGGGCGTCGTTGAGCACGTCGAAGCCGACGTTGACGCGCGAGACGTCGTCGAACGAGGCGACCGCCTCGGCGACGGCGGTCTGGAAGTGGCTCTTGATCGGGCAGCCGGGGGTCGTCAGCGACACCGTGACGTCCACGACACCGGCGTCCTTGATGTCGATCGCTCGGACCATGTCGAGCTCGACGATGTCGCGCCGCAGCTCGGGGTCGATGACGGCCTTCAGCGCCTCGAGGATCTGTTCTCTGGAGGGCATGTCCCCATTGTCGCAGGCGCCCGGCTCAGCTCCGGCCCCCCACCGGGCTCAGAACCTCGAGAGCGACGCCGCGGCCCTCCACCCCGCGCCACCACCACACCGCCGCGGCGGCGGCACCGATCAGCCAGAACCCGGCGAGCAGCGCGAAGCCGGTCCCCAGCCCGAAGGACGACGCCGAGAGTCCCAGCACCACGTTGCCGAGGATCGCGCCCACGCGCCCGACGGCCACGCTCGCGCCCACGCCCGTCGCCCGCAGGTGCGTCGGGAAGAGCTCCGAGAAGGTCGGGTAGGCGCCGACCCAGGCGGTCGTCGCGCAGAACACGGCGAGCGTGAGCGCCGCCAGGACGAGGCCGGGGGAGCCCGTCGAGGCGGCGCCGGCCAGCAGCAGGACCGCCGCTGCCGCAGCCGAGTAGGTCACGAAGGTGGTCGGCTTGCGCCCGAAGCGCTCGAGTGACCAGGCGACGGTCAGGCCCCCGAGCAGCGCCCCGACGTTGGCGATCAGGAAGTAGACCGGCACGAGGTTGTCGGCGACGTCGACCACCCCTTCGGCGAGCACGAAGACCGCGGTGAACGTGAAGATCCCGTAGTACGCGGCCGCCTCGGAGAAGTCGAGCGCCATGCCGTAGAGCAGCCGGCCGCGATGGTGCGCCCACAGCTCGCCCAGCTGCTCGCGGGCCGAGTCGCGCGGCGCCAGCAGGCGCTCGAGCTCGCCGGGAGCGGGCGGCCCGCCGGTCATCTCGGCGATCACCGCCTCGGCCTCGGCCGTGCGCCCGCGGCTCGCCAGCCAGCGCGGCGACTCGGGGATGACCCGGCGAGCGTAGAGCGCGAACAGCGCGGCCACCGCGCCGAACAGCAGCGCGTAGCGCCAGCCGCCGTCCGCCGAGAACGCGGTGAGGAACGTGATGCCCGTCACCCCGGCGGCGATGCCGCCGATCGCCCAGAAGCTCATGACCAGGGCGTTCGTGCGGCCGCGGTGGCGAGCCGGAACGAACTCGGCGATCGCCGAGGCCACGACGGCGTACTCGCCGCCCACGCCCAGGCCGGTGAGGAAGCGCAAGGCCATCAGCGACTCGAGGTTCCACGACGCGGCGGTGAGCGTCGCGAACGTCGAGTAGAAGAGCAGCGTCGCCACGAACAGGCGCTTGCGGCCCAGCCGGTCGGCCAGGGAGCCGAACGCCAGTGCGCCCACCAGGATCCCGGCGAACCACGGGAGGTAGACAAGGATCTTCTCCGTGTCGCTCAGGCCGAAGTCCGCGGCGATCGGCTTGATGACGGAGTTGATGATCTGGACCTCGAAGGAGTCCAGTGCCCAGCCAACGCCCAACGCGAGGGCGATGCGGGTGTGGATCGGCCGCCAGGCCGTGCGGTCGAGGGAGCTCGGCATGGTCGCGGTCGTCCCCGCGCCGAGCCGCCGCTAACCCGGCGGCCAAGCGCCGCGGCGCCCGGTTAAGCACCGACGGGCCGGCACAAGTGCCGGCCCGACGGTTGAGGGAGGAGAGGGTGCTGCATCTGCCGACGGGATATGAGGTCGGCAGACCTTTCCCGGCCCGGCTCGCTCTCCTCGGCGGCCGGCGGGGGAAGGCGGCGCTACGCCAGCGTCTTGACCTGCTCGCGGGCCTTGGCGACCACGCGCTCGCCGGTCGCGACGCCGACCTGCAGGGCGTCCTCCACCCGGCTCGACACGAAGTCGATCCGCTGGGTCGCCGTGTTCGGGCGGCGGTCGGCGTCGCGCTGGACGGCGACGCGGTTGCGGCGCACGACGCGCTCCACGCGGGTGCGGGTGCGCTTGGCGCTGCGCTCGAGCTCGTTGCGGGCCTTGCTGCCGCGCCGCTCGAAGCGGTTGAGCTCCTTCTCGGCCGACGTGCGCGAGGAGTAGCGGTCGATGACGTCCGACACGCTGCTCACGACGCCGATGACGCGGTCGCGCGCCTCGAGGGTCGCGCCGACGTAGGCCAGGGCGGCGCGCTCGGCGACGTTGCGGGTCTGCTTCGCGGTCGTCTTGGCGGCCGTGGTGTTGGCACGGGCGGCCTCACGCGTCTTGTTGGAGGCGGTCGTGCGGGTGCGACGACCCGTCGACTTCGACGGCGACTTCGATGCCGTGGTGCGCGACGTGCTGCGCGACGTGGTCGAGCGTGAGCTCGTGGAGCGGCCGGCCGAACGGGTGCCCGTCGAGCGCGAGGTGCTCGGCTTGCGGGCGGCCGTGGTCTTGCGGGCGGCGGGCTTGCGCGCGGCGCCCGTGCCGGTCGACGTCTTGGCGGTGCTCTTGGTGGCGCTCGTGCTCTTGGAAGTGCTCTGGCTGGTGGCCATTGGTGGAGTCAACCCTCTCTGGTTGCCGGCTGAGGAAGTTAGTTCTAAGCGGGCTAGCCGTGTTCGTACCCGGCGAACGTATGTTTGTAAACCGGCTGGAGCAGCTCGTTACAGAGCGAGAACGTGTGTTCGGCCGGTCAGGGGCCGGCGGCCTGCAGCCGCGGCGGCTCCGTGCGCGCCAGCCAGGCGGGCGGGTCCTCGAGCTCGGCCGGCGAGGGCATGCGCTCGGGCACCTCCCACACGCGGTTGAGGGCGGCGATGCCCCCGCGGGCGACGACCGCGTCGCAGAAGGACTTGCCCAGCTCGTACTGGCGCAGCTTCATGTCGAGGCCGATGAGCCGCTCGAAGAGCCGCAGCAGCCCGGTGCGGTCGCGGCGACGGCGGTCCATCGCCGCGCGCAGCTCGGGGAGTCGCGGCAGCAGGTCGGCGCCCACCGCGTCCATCACGTGCTCCGCGTAGCCCTCGAGCACCGCCATGAAGGCCTGCATCTCCTCGAGCTGCGCGCGCTGGGCGTCGCCCATCACGAGCGTCGCGAGCTCGCCGCGGCGCACCGCCTCGACCAGGCCGCGGAGGTCCTCGGCGCTCGGGAGCCGGGAGAGCCGCCGCGGGTCGACCTCGACCTCGAGCGCCGCGAGCAGCCCGCCGACCCGGCCGGCCAGGTGCTCGCGCAGCCACGGCACGCCGCCGAACTGCAGGGCGTGGGTCATCTCGTGGAGCGCCACCCACCGCTTGAGGTCCTCGGGGTCGGCGCCGAGCGACCGCGCGGCGTGGGCGAGGTTGGGTGCGACGAAGAGGAGCCGGGCCGGCGCCTGCGGATCGAGGACCGGGAACTCGTACTGCCCGAGGACCCGCTGGGCGAGGACGCCCGAGAGGACGCCGACCTCCGCCGCCAGCAGCGCGCCGGCGGCGGCCCGGACCGGCCCGGCGAGCGCGCCGAGGTTGCCGCCCAGCCGCTCGATCACCGGGTCGAGCAGGCCCCGCATCCCGCCCAGGCTCGTGTCGATCCAGACGCCGCGGTCGATGCCCTCGGCGCGAGGCACCGGCGCGACCGGCACAAGGCCGGTGTAGGCCTCGACCAGCCGCCGGCTCTCCTCGGCCGGGGCGGCGAGCGCCTCGAAGGGCGCCGCAGCGCCGGCCGGGACGGTGGGGCCCAGGCCGGCCACCCCCTGGGCCACCACGGTGGCGAGACGCCAGTCGATCATCGGAGCTCTCAGGATGGCATCCGCGGGATGCGGGCCAGCTCGGCCAGCCCGCGCTCCGTGCGCGCCGCGACGATCGCCGAGTGGGGCGTGAGGTCCAGCGGCGCGGCGAGCGGGTCCTCGAAGCCGGTGAACGCCACGAGGCCGCCGGCCTCCCGGACGATGAGCTGTGCGGCGGCGGCGTCGACCGACCGGCAGCCCTTGATCGTCGCCATCCCGTCGAGCCGCGCGCCGGCCACCTGGCACAGCGTCACGGCGATCGTCCCCAGCGCGCGGACCCGGTGGGCGACGCCGACGAGCGAGTCGGCGGTCTCGGCGATCCAGCGCGGGTCGGCCGACTCGAGGCCGATCACCTCGAGCAGCCCGTCGCGCGCGCGGCGCTCGGCGGG
>JALYMV010000063.1 GCA_030773575.1 Actinomycetota bacterium | reverse complement strand
GCCGGGAACGGGTCGGCCACCGCCGCGCCGGCCCGGGCGGGCGTCGCGGGCTGAGCCGTGCGCCGGGGCGACTTGTAGGCTGCCGCTCCCTCATGGCCACCGCCTTCCTCGACCGCCGCTTCCGCCTCGCCGAGCGGGGGTCGAGCCTGCGCGTCGAGGCCCTCGGCGGGCTCTCGACGTTCCTGACGATGAGCTACATCCTCTTCGTCAACCCCGCGATCCTGTCGGCGGCGGGGCTGCCCTTCGGCGCCGTCGCGGTGGCCACGGCGCTGGCCGCCGCCCTGATGACCGCCGCCATGGGCCTCCTGACGAACTACCCGTTCGCGCTCGCCTCGGGGCTCGGCCTCAACGCGGTCGTGGCCTTCGAGCTGATCATCGGGCGCAAGCTGCCGTGGCCCGTCGGGATGGCGGCCGTGGTGATCGAGGGCCTGCTCGCGCTCGTCCTCGTCCTGGCCGGCTTCCGCGAGGCGGTCATGCGCGCGATCCCGACGTCGCTCAAGCTCGCGATCGGGGTCGGGATCGGCCTCTTCATCACGCTGGTCGGCCTGCGCGAGGGCGGGATCGTGGTCAACGACGAGGCGACGGGCATCGGGCTGGCCGATCTCACCGCCGGCCCACCGCTCATCGCGCTGGCCGGCATCCTCGTCGCCGGTGTGCTCGCCGCGCGGGCGGTCCGCGGTTCGCTGCTGGCCGGCATCGCCACCAGCGCGCTCCTCGGGGTGATCTTCGGCGTCCTCGACGGGCCCGACGGCGTGGCCGCGGTCCCCGGCTCCGCCGGGTTCCAGACGATCGGGGACTCGCTGGCGCTCGACAACCTCGGCGACGCGCTCGCCGTCGCGCTCATCCCGCTGATCTTCGCCCTGTTCATGACGGACTTCTTCGACACGCTCGGGACCGTGGTCGGCGTCGGCTCGAGCGCCGGGCTGCTCGACGAGCGCGACGAGCTGCCGAACATGCGGCGCGTCCTGATGGTCGACTCGGCGGCCGCCGCGGTCGGCGGGGCGATGGGCGTCTCGAGCGTGACGACCTACATCGAGAGCGGCGCGGGCGTCTCGGAGGGGGCCCGGACGGGGCTGGCCTCGCTGGTCACCGCGGGGCTCTTCCTGCTGGCGGTGCTGTTCGTGCCCCTGATCGCCCTGGTGGGCGGGGACGTCAAGTACGGCGAGGCGTTCATCCACCCGGCGGTCGCGCCCGCGCTCGTGCTCGTCGGCTTCCTGATGATCCGGCTCGTGCCGGCGATCGAGTGGGACAAGCCGGAGTTCGCCCTCCCCGCCTTCTTCATCATCGCCGGCGTCCCGCTGACCTTTTCGATCGCCGCGGGGATCGGCTTCGGCGTGTTGGCCTTCGTCGCGGTGATGGTCGTCCAGGGGCGCGCGCGCCAGGTCCACCCGATCATGTACGCGCTCGTGCCGCTGTTCGTCGCGTTCTTCGCGGCGGACTGGCTGAGCGCGAACGTGTTCTAGGTCGGCCGGTCCGGGGGGACCCAGCCCGTCTCGGCGATCGGGTTGGACTCCACCGGGTCCGCGTCGCGGACGTAGAGGAAGGTCATGCGGACCTCGGTGCCGCCGCCGGAGGAGCCGCGCACCTCGAAGGCGTCCGAGAGCGCGGCGATGAGCGGAAGGCCGAGGCCGAGGGCGGGCGTCGAGCGCGCGGCGCGCGGCTTGATGCCCGAGCCCTGGTCGCGGACCACCACGGTGAGCCCGAGCTCGTCGGCGAGGAGGTCGACCTGCAGGGTGTCCGAGCCGCCATGCGCGCCGTCCTCGTCGGCGTAGGCGTGGACGACCACGTTGGTGCACGCCTCGGTCACCGCCATCTTCATGTCGGCGAGCACCCCCTGGTCGAAGGCGAGGGCGTCCGCCATCCCCGCGAGCGCCTGGCGGACCACGCCGACCCCTTCGGGCACGGCGGGCATGGTCAGCCGGACTTCGGGGCGGTCGATCATCCCGGGGAGCCGGAGACCCCGTCGCGCGCCGCCGAGATGGCGGCCTCGCGGCCGTCGATGACGGGCAGCACGGGGACGAGCCCCGTGATGTCGAGGATGCGCTGGACGCCGGGCTCGACCTCCGGGCCGACGGAGACGACGAAGCCACGCTCCTGCTCCTGGGCGCGGCGGCGGGCGTCGAGCAGCGCGCCGAGGATCGAGGAGTCCACGAAGGTGGCGGCGGTGAGGTCGACCACGACGCCGCCGCCGCGGCCGAGGGCCTCGTCGAGGCGTTCACGCAGCGTGGGAGCCGTGTAGATGTCGTGCTCACCCTCGATCACGACGACCACGACGTCGCCGGCCGCGTCGTCGAGCACGATCGGGTTGGCGTCCATGTCGGCCCAACGATACCCATCGCATCGCCCCCGTACCCTCATCGCCAGAGCCGTGGCCGACCGTCTGGACCCCTACCGCCGCAAGCGCGACTTCGACGCCACCCCCGAGCCCGGCCCTGAGGAGGCGGCCGCTGACGAGGGTGCCCCGCGCTTCGTCGTGCAGGAGCACTCGGCCCGGTCGATGCACTGGGATCTGCGCCTGGAGCGCGACGGCGTGCTCGTTTCGTGGGCGGTCCCGCGCGGGATCCCGCCCGATCCGGAGACGAACCACCTCGCGGTCCACACCGAGGACCACCCGCTCGAGTACCTGACCTTCGAGGGGGTCATCCCGGAGGGCAACTACGGGGCGGGGACGATGAAGGTCTACGACACCGGCACGTACGAGACCCACAAGTTCTCCGACCGCGAGGTGATGGTCACCTTCCACGGCGAGCGCGTCCGCGGCCGCCACGTCCTGTTCCGCACCCGCGGCAAGGACTGGATGATCCACCGCATGGACCCGCCGGAGGACCCGGCGCGCGAGCCCATGCCACAGCACGTCGCCCCGATGCTCGCCCGCGCGGGCGAGCTGCCGCCCGAGGACGGCCGCTGGGCGTTCGAGATCAAATGGGACGGCGTGCGCGCGATCGGCTATGCGTCCGGCGGGCGGCTGGCGCTCGAGAGCCGCAACCGCAACGACATCACGGCGCGCTACCCGGAGCTCCGCGAACTCGGGCGCGCCGTCGGGGCGCGAGAGGCGGTGCTCGACGGCGAGATCGTCGCCTTCGACGCCGAGGACCGGCCGAGCTTCCAGCGCCTGCAGGGGCGGATGCACCTCACCTCCGAGCGCCAGGTCAAGCGCCTGAGCGTCGAGGCGCCCGTCGCCTACGTGCTCTTCGACCTGCTCTACCTCGACGGCCACTCGCTGATGGACCGGCCCTACTCCGAGCGCCGCGCGGCGCTCGCCGAGCTCGGCTTGAACGGCCCGGCGTGGCAGACGCCGTCGTATCACGTCGGCGACGGGCCGCAGATCCTCGAGCTCGCGCGGGCGCGCGGCCTGGAGGGCGTGGTGGCCAAGCGACTGGACTGCCCGTACACGCCCGGGCGCCGCTCGCCCGGCTGGATCAAGGTCAAGAACGTGCGGCGCGCCTCGCTGGTCGTCGGGGGCTGGCTGCCGGGGGAGGCCGTTCGCACGGGCCGCCTCGGGGCACTCCTGGCGGGCTTCTTCGAGGACGGCGAGCTCCGCTACGCCGGGCGGGTCGGGACGGGGTTCACCGAGGCCGAACTCGCCCGCGTGGGCGGGCTGCTCGCCGCCCGTGCGCGCGACACGACCCCGTTCTCCGGGCGCCAACCGCCCAAGGGCGCGCGCTTCGTCGAGCCCGAGCTCGTCTGCGAGGTCGAGTACACGGAGTGGACGCAGGCACGCACGGTCCGCCATCCGTCCTACAAGGGCCTGCGCGACGACATCGACCCGGCCGAGGTCGGCTTCCCCGAGGAGCAGACGGCTTAG
>JALYMV010000062.1 GCA_030773575.1 Actinomycetota bacterium | reverse complement strand
GCGTAGGACGGGGCCACGGGCGCGCGCCCCGTGCGCGCGCCCGGTCGGGGCCTCAGCCCCCGCCGCCGTAGTCCGCCCGCTCGACGTGCGGGAAGCGCGGCTGCAGCTTGCCGTTGTAGTTCTGGCGGTCCTGGACGAAGCAGGCCAGCTCGCTGCCGCGCTGGGGCTGCTCGCCACCCGACTGGGTGGTGCGGCAGTCGAAGTTCGGGAAGATCGGGAAGTTCTCACGCCCGGGCGGGGTGATCAGGTTGCCGGGGCCGAAGTAGGCGTTGCCCCGGTTGTTGGAGATGCGCTCGCGGTACATCGCCACCGACTCGGCGCCCAGCATGCCGAACTGGCGCAGGTAGTGGCCCACACCGCCGCTCGAGGACTTGGTCGTATCGGCCAGGCCGGCGGAGCCATTGGAGAGGAAGTCCGAGACCTGCGACTGCGTGAACTCGAGGTACTGGAGGATCGGGTTGAACTCGCCCAGGAAGGGGCTCAGGCGCTCGAGCACCGGGACGAGCCCCTGCAACGTCTCGCGCGTGGCCGGCATCCCGGTCTTCGATGCGGTGATGAGCGGGTCGAGGTCGGTGAAGAACGCCTTGAGGTCCGGCGAGAGCAGCCGCAGGTCGCGCAGCGTCGGGCGGAGGTCGCGGGCGACCGGCCGCAGATCCCGAAACAGCGGCCGCGTCTGGATCGAGAAGGTCTTCAGGCGCGCCATCGTCGCCTTGGACTCGTCGAGGAAGGTCGGGAAGATACGGAAGGTCTCGGCCAGCGCGTCGTTCTGCGATGCGGTCGCCTCGAAGACGTCGGCCGACCCGGTGATCAGGTTGCGCAGCTGGGACTCGTTCTCGCTCAGCGCGCCGAAGACGACGCCGGTGTTGCGCACGAGGCGCGAGAGCGCGCCCTCCTGGGAGCCCAGGACGGACAGGAGGTCCTCGCCGTCGCGCGCGAACCCCGGCAGCGTGGCGAGCGCGTCGTTGAAGTCGCGGCCGCGACCGTCGACGCCCTTGGCGAGGTCCTGCTGCCACGTGCGGTACGCGCGGCGGGTCTCGGGGTCGAAGGCCTCGAAGATCTCGTCGAGCTGGACGGCGTCCGCGACCTGCGCGTCGGGCAGCCGCCCGGCGTCGGCGAGCATCCGCCTGCCGGTGCCCGGCGTGAGCTCGACGTAGGTCTCCCCCAGCAGCGTCTTCTGGCGGAGGATGGCCCGGGCGTTGGCCGGCAGCGGCGCGTAGCGCTGGTCGAGCTCGATCTCCGCGAGCGTGAGGTTGCGGCCCTTGTCGATCTGCTTGGAGCGGACCTTGCCGACCGGCACGCCGGCGATCCGCACCTCGGCCTCCTGCGCGAGCTGCGTGGCCTCGGGGAAGGAGACCGAGAAGCGGTAGCCCTGTGGCTTGAGCGGCACCGAGCCGCCGAAGGAGAGCCACAGGAACAGCAGCAGCCCGAAGCACGACAGGGCGAAGGTCACCATGGTCAGCATCCGCGCGACGGACGGGGCCTCCTTCTGCATCAGCTCCGCCTCCTCATGGCTGCTGCTTGCCTCCGCACGCCTCTTGCGAGGTCAGGATGCCGGTCAGGCCGCGCAGGAACTCGAGCTCGGGCTCGCCCTCGACGATCTGGGCGATCGTGTTGCACGGGGTGGCCAGGGTGACCGGGCGCAGGACCCCGTGGGCGTCAGAGCTCGAGAAGAGCTGGATGCCCATGTGCTGCACCCAGGCGAACCAGAAGAGGTACCCCTCCTGGCGCGTCCGGTTGCTCGCCGGCTCGCGGCCGTTCGGGTTGTAGGCGAGCATGTTGAAGAAGGTGTTGAAGACCTTGAAGGTGCGGGTGACGTTGGGCATCGCCTCCGCCAGGCGCAGGGAGGCAGGGCGCAGGTCGCGCACCAGCGGCCGCGACTCGCGCACGAACGGGCGGATCGACTCGCGCAGCTGCGGCGTCGCCTCGCGGGCGAACGGGATGATCGCGCGGTTGGCCGGATCGATCGCCCGCACGGCCGGACGCAGGCGGGCGGTGGTGGGGCGCAGGACCTCGGCGAAGCGCTCGACGCGACCCAGCGTCTCCGTCGTCTGGCGCAGCGCGGTGGGCAGCTCGCGCACGGTCCCGGAGACGCCCTCGGCCTCCGAGGCGAACGCGCGGAAGACGGTGGCCGAGGAGTCCACGAGCTGCGCGAGCTCGTCGCCCTTTGACGCGAGCTCCGTGTTGAGCTCGTTGAGGGAGCTGACCAGGCGGCGGAGGTTGGCCCGGCGCGTGGCCACCGCGGAGTTGACGCGCGCGAGATCCCGGTGGGTCGGCTCGAAGCGACGGAAGATGTCGCGCAGGTCGCCGCCGCGCCCCTTCAGGCCGCGACCCGCGCCGTTGATGAGCAGCCGCAGGTAGTCGCGCGTGTCGGCATCGAGCACGCCGAAGATCTCGTCGGGGTTGACGTCGGGCGCCGTGTTCGCGACCGGGATCGTCCAGTTCTCGCGGGCGACGGGCGCCGCCTTCGACCCCGGGTCGAGGTCGATGAACATGTCCTTGAGGCCGGTCTTGGGGCGCAGCAGCGCGCGCGCGTCGGTGTGCACGAGGCGCCGGTACTCCGGGTCGATGTCCATCCGGACCACCGCGCGGCCCTCGCGGAGGTCGACGCCGCCGATGTCGCCGATCCGTACGCCGGCGACCCGGATGGTCTGGCCCTGGCCGGCGATGACCGCCTGGGCGGTCGAGAACTCGGCCTTGAGGACGAACGGCTCCTCCTCGAAGAACGGGAAGCGCAGCCGCTGCTGGTCGAGGATGTAGACCGAGACGACGGCGGCGACCCCGACGAGGACGAGGATGGCGATGAAGTCGCCGAGCCGCTTGCGGATCTGGGTCATCGGCCGACCCCCAGCCTCCTGCGGACCTGCTCGAGCTGCTCGACCTGCGTCGGCCCGCCGCGGGCGGCGATCCGGTCGAGCAGCGCCTCGGTGGCGTCGCCCTCGCCGACCTTCATCTCGTCGTCGAGCCCCTCCCGCTCCAGCTGGCGCTCGAGCCAGCGCACCGCGCGGCGCTTGGCCAGCCCCAGGCGCTCCCGGTAGGCGGGATCGCTCGTGTCGATCCGCCGCTGCCGCGGCGGCGCGGCGGGGTCGGAGTTGAGGTCGGGGCTCTGCTGGGTCTCGCAGGGCACGTCCTTGCGCAGCGGCGGCCGCGTCACCGGCTTGGGCGGGTTGGCGCCGCGGATCGGCAGGGCGCTCGTGCCGAACCGGCCGCCGCCGAAGTCGATGAGGTTCGTGCCGCTCGCGGTCAGGACCCGGAACCACTGGCCGTTGGCGTCGCCCGAGCGGCTCTCGCCCGCGAGACCTGGCAGCACCTTGGCGAACTCCTGGTGAACTGGCGAGTTGGCCGGGAACGCCTTGTCACCCACCTCGTCGTTGCCCCACGGCAGCGTGACCTCGTTCTGGCAGCTCGAGAGCAGCCGGCCCTCGCGCTGGAAGGGGATGCTGCGCTCAGTGAGCTGGGTGAGCGCCGGGACGGTCGGCCGCAGGTCCGCGGTGAGGCCCCGGAGCTCGGGCTGGGAGACGAGCGCGCGCAGCTGCGCGACCAGCGGGCGCGACGCGGCGATGGCGGGCAGCGAGGAGCGAACGCCGGGGCGCAGGTCGGCCGCGAAGGCCCGCAGGTTCGGGAACGCCGCGTTCAGGCTGGCGAGCGCCGGCTCGGCCGCGCGCAGCGTACGCGGGAGCTCGCGGACCGCTGCGGTGAGGTTCTGGTCCTCGCGGGCGAAGGCGTTGGCCGTCCGGTTGAAGTACGTGATGAGGTCCTTGAGCTGCGCGCGATTGCGGTCCAGCGCCTCGGCGGTTGCCCCCGCGCTCCGGATGTAGCCGGCGAGGTCGCCCTCCTTCTCCCCCAGGAAGGCCTGCGACACGAGCGCCGAGTCGCGGTAGGCGGGCTTCCAGTAGCGGATGGAGCGGTTGAAGCCGCGCGCTCCGGAGCCCTTCAGCGCGGAGGCGTACTCGTCGAGCAGCGTCTTGAGGTCCTCGCGGGTGTCGGACTGCAGAGCGGCGAGGATCTGGTCGAGCTGCACCGGCGTGTCGGTCTGGTTGACCGGGAAGACGTGGTCGTCGTCGACCGCGGGCGCGCCCGGCGTGCCGGGGAAGACGTCGACGAAGAAGTTGCCCTCCAGGAAGATGCGCGGGCGGATCTTGAACTTGGAGTCCTTGTGCAGCGGCAGACCGCGCTTGCGGATGCGCATCTTGACGGTGGCCTCGGAGCTGCCCTTGGACGCGTGCTCGACCTCCTTGACCCGCCCGATCTCCACGCCCGCGATGCGCACCGGCGAGTTCGGCTTGATGTTGTTCGCGCTCTTGAAGACGGCCGAGACCTCGTAGTGCGAGCGGAACGGGATGCTCTTCGTGAAGCCCAGGTAGCAGGCGATCGCTATGACCACGAGGGCGATCACGCCGGCCGCGAACGAGCTGGGTCCCCTGCGCCGGACGCGTCTCACGGCTGAGGACCCACTTCCGATTCGGGAGCCGTCGCGTAAGCGCTGGTCTCCGGGCGGCTGGTGAAGGTCTGGCCGGCCGGGACGCGCGCGCGGCCCGTGGGCGTCGTCCCCTGCACGCCCGGGGTGCGGGAGTCGCGCACGACGTTGTACTTCTTGGGCGCGAAGAGCGCGCTGCGGCGGAGGAAGCCGCGCTGGCCCCACTCGCAGTCGGCGTTGCCGGCCCGGTCGACTGCCGCACCCTGCCCGGGCGCCTGGAGGAACTGCGGGGTCTGGCCCGGGCCGACGTTCTGTCCGTTGGCCGGCTCGGAGGCGCCCATCGAGTTCAGCGAGTTGTCCTGGCGGCCCGTGTTGTTGAGCAGCGCCCGCTGGGCCTGGCCGGTGTCGTCCTCCTCGGTGAAGTGCTCCGCGAGGTAGGTCCACCAGTAGTTCCAGGAGTTGCAGACGGTGACGAAGGGCCCCAGATAGCGGACAGTCGGGTTCAGCGTGTTGACCGTGTCGGTGAGGCCGCGCAGGCCGGCGTTCGTACCCGGCGTCTGCGTCACGTCCTGCACCGTCCGCATCGTCTCGCGCAGCTCGTCGTTGAGCGCGACGACGCGGCGCTGGACGGGGATGCCGCGCTCGAGTGCCGTGTTGATGGTCGGCAGCGACGCCCGGAGCTCGCCGGTCGCGCCCCGGAAGTCCTCGGAGAAGGCCGCCAGGTCTCGCAGGAAGGGACGCTGCGCACGCAGCGACTCCGTGGATACGTCGAGCGTCTCGGGGCCCTTGCGGATCGTCTCCTTGAGCGCCTCGGGGTCGCGTGAGAACGCCTCGAAGGTGTCGGCCATGTCCGTGAAGAGCCGGGCCTGCGTCTCGGAGACCGGGGCGACCGCGCCCGCCGCGCGGGCGAGTCCGCGGAAGAAGCCCCGCAGGTCCGTCTCCCGATCGGACAGGTTGCGCATCACGGACTCGAGCGCCGCGCTGAAGCCCGGGAGCGCCTCGATGGTCTCGCCCAGGGAGGCGCCGCGCGCGGAGAAGGCGTTGCCGAACTCCTCGAGGTTGACCTGCGACGCCCGGCGCGTCGGCGCGTCGAACATCCCGAACACCTCGTCGATCTCCACCGGGATCGTGGCCTGCTGGACGGGAAGGGTGTCCCCGTCCGCGAAGTACTGCCTGGACTTCCCCGTCTCGAGCTCGATGTACTTGAGGCCGAGCGCCGAGCGCGGGCGCACCTTGACCGTCGAGTCGCGCGGGATCCGCCCGACCGCCTTGTCGAGCTTGAGCTTCATCACGGCACCGACCCTGCCGGTGGGCAGCATGATCGGGTCCAGCTGCTCGACCACGCCGACCCGGAAGCCGCCGGAGCGGATCTCGTTGCCGGCGACCACGTTGGCGCCGCTCGGCGCCAGGACCTTGAGGGACGTCGTCGGCACGAAGGGCAGGCCGTTGTTGGCGTTATAGGCCAGCAAGACCGCGACGTTGACGACGAGGATCGTCACCGCTCCGACGAGGACGGGGCTGGCGAGGGCGGAGGCGCCTGAGCTCGATCGCCGCATCAGGTCACCGGCCGAAGAGGTAGTCGAGGACGCTGTCACGCGAGGCGCCCGGCAGCGAGGCGTCGGGGAGCTCGTCGGTGCCGGGGACCCGGGGGGTGCCCGGCAGGTTCGGTACGGGCGGCGCCTGCGGCGCGGGGCCGAGGAGGTCCTCGAGCAGATCGCGCACGTCGGGAACGGCGGACTGCGGACGCCCGCCGTCGTCGCCCGAGCGGCCGCTGCCGCCGTCGTCGCCGCGGGGCCGGCCGTCGCCGTCA
>JALYMV010000061.1 GCA_030773575.1 Actinomycetota bacterium | reverse complement strand
GCCGCCGGCCGCTCGGGCCGGCGGCGCCCAGAAACGCGGCCTCAGCGCACGCGCGGCCGGAGCGTGCGCACCGTCTGGGCCCGCAGCCGGTCGTTGCCGAGGAAGCGCACCCGCACGGTGAGCCGCGTCCGGCGGCCGAAGCGCTTGCGGTTGCGGAAGCGCACCGTCGAGCGGTAGGTGCAGCTCGACCGCAGCGTCGTGCGGCGCGTCGAGATCGTCTTGCGGCCCGCCTTGTACTGGACGGAAAAGCGGCCCTGGCCGCAGCCCTGCGCCCGGGTGACGCCCGACGGCAGGATCACCCGGCCGGAGACGGTGAACCGGTACGGGGCGCGGCGGTCGCGCGACGGGCGCAGCGAGGCGGTGATCCGCGCCGCCTTCACGCGGCCGGTCATCGTCATCGTCATCGTCATCGGACGGGGCGGCTGCCCGGTCGTCGCGCCGCGGTTGGCGATCGTGATCTGCCGGGGCGCGCTCACCCTCGTGAGGGTGCGGTCGCCGGCCACCGCGTCGAGGGTGTAGGTCCCGTTGGGGATCGCCGCCGTGTCGAGCGGAGCGGAGAACGTCGCGGGGGCCATGGCGTTGAACGGCGAGCCGGAGTCGGGTGCCGTGTCGGTGGCGAACGGCCGGCCGTTGAGCCGGAAGACCACCGACTCGATGCCGCGGGCGTCGGAGGCGGTCGCCGCCACGTTGATCGTCCCCGTCACCGTCGAGCGGTCCGCCGGCGCCGTCAGCGCGGTGGCGGGCGGCACCAGGTCGCGCGTCCGGTAGGTGTAGAGGCCGGTGTTCGTCGCGAACTGGACGAAGCCGCGCGTCAGCGACGGCTGCCCGAAGGCGCTCTGCGGCGAGGCGTTGCCCGCGTCCTCGCGGAAGTCGGACTGGGACACCCGCCGCGTGTCGTTGAGCGAGAACACGATCTGGCGGCCGCTGTCGGAGGTAACGAAGCCGAAGTTGCCCGCCACGAGGGCGACGTTGTTCCTGAACCGGTCGGCGCCCTGGGCCTGGTTCAGCTGCTGGGTGCCCCTGAGGTCGCTTGTGTTGAGCGTGAAGAGGTTGTTCGCCGTGGTGACCACGACCTTGCCGTCGCCGGGGGTGGCGGTCGCCCTCTGGCTCACCGCGACCGCCGTGGCCGGCACGCCGCCGAGCTGGTCGCTTTCGGCGCGCTCGACCAGGCGCCCGTTGCCCTCCTGGGAGAGCTTGTGGGCGGTGGTCGCACTGCCGGTGGTCGCACTGCTGTTGCTCACACCGACGTAGATGAACGGCGCGCTGGCGGGCGGGAAGCCGTCGGGCATGACCGGGACTATGGGGGTCTGCACGACCGTGGAGTCGGTCGGCAACAACGGCGCCGGGCGCAGGCGCTCGGACGTCGGGCCGGCCATGAGGTCGGCGGTGCGGAAGGTGGCCACCGTGCCGTCCCGGGTCCCGATCGCCACGTGGGGCGTGAGCGCCCCCTCGTTGTTGCGGAGGTTGAGGAAGGCCGGGCTCGCCGTGGCGGTCGCGCGGTCGCTCGAGGTGCGCGTCACCGCGCCGAACGCGGCGTTGCGCGCCCCCGCCGCGGAGATCGGCACGCGACGCAGGCGGCCGTCGGAGAGCGTGAAGAACATGACCCGGCCGCCCATCGCGTCGGGCCCGGTGAGGACCGGGGTCGACATGGCGGTGAGGCCGTTCGTGTCGGGGACGTCGAACTGCTTGACGACCTCCCCGCTCATCTCGTCGATCTGGGCGATCTGGACGTCCGAGGTCCCCGGCGCGTCGTTGTCGTTGTGCAGGACGTAGAGCTGGCCGAGCCCGGTCGCGACCGAGGAGTCCGCGAACGCGGTGAAGTTGCCGCCGGGCCCGAAGACGTCCGAGTCGGCGGCGCCCTCGTCGATGTCGCGGCCGTCCTCCGGGGTCACGGGGGCGCCCGTGCCGAGCACCCGCAGGTGGACCTGCCCGGCGCTCGTGCCGTAGGCGACGCGCTGCGCCGCCGGGCCGCCGCCGGCCGTCGTGATGACGGGCGTGACGATGTTGCGCTGGGCGGCGCCGGTGAGCGCGTAGGAGAACGACACCGGGGTGGCGCCCTCGTCGACGGGCTGCAGGCCGCTCCGGCCGGCGTCACCGCCGAAGAACGGCCAGTGCACCGCGGAGGCGGTGGCGGGGAGGGCGAGGAGGAGGGCGGCGAGCACGCCGAGGATCCGTGGGGTCATATCCGCCTCATTCGCGAAGCGCCCGGATCCGGTTCAACGCCTCGTCCACCCCGTAACCGCCGGCCCGTGCCGGCGTACCGCTGTCAACCCTTGGTCAGCAAGCAGCGGGAGGAGCGAAGGATGACCACGCTTGAGTCGCGGGTGCAGGCCCTGGAAGAGCGTGCCGCGGCGCTTGAGCGCCTGCTCGGCCGCGGCACCCCCTTCCGGCCTGAGGCCCCCGAGGC
>JALYMV010000060.1 GCA_030773575.1 Actinomycetota bacterium | reverse complement strand
GGGCCGCGGAAGGCCTGGCTGGTGGGATTCGAGCTGCTGCCCGCCCCGCCCCAGAACGCGCTGTAGGCGCGGTTGAGGTCGACGCCGGAGGTCAGCCGCGACTCGCAGGGGGTCCCCTGCTCCGCCGGCACGGGGGCGCGGCAGTTCTTGCGCTTGTAGGCGGCGGTGTCGGTCACGGCCTCCACGATGCTGCCGAAGGAGGGGCGGTCGTCGCCGCCGGCCTGGCCGGTGCCCCCGATGTCGCGCGAGACCCGGAAGCCGTCCGGGTTGAGCACGGGCAGCACGACCACCCGCGAGCGCTGGAGCATCCGGGTCACGCGCGGATCCGTCCCCGCCGCATACGTCTTGGCGATGTCGATCGCGAACTCGATCGCCAGCTCGCCCGACGGCCACTCGCGGGCGTGGGTGAGGCCGGCGAGCAGGAAGATCGGGCGCCCCTCGCCGGCCTGGCCGACGTCGGCGGCGATCTCGACGCCCTCGATCGGCCGGCCCTCGAGCGACTTCGTGGGCAGCGTGACCGGGCGGACGTGACCGGGGAACTGCTCGACGAGCGCCTTGAGGTCCTTGCTGTAGTCGGCGGAGGTGCGGTAGGTCGTGCGGCCCGACGGCAGCGCGCGCTGCTCGGAGACCGACTCCGCGGCGCGGGCGCGGCGGTCGGCGGCGGCCATGTCGGCGACCCGGACCGTGTACTGGAAGCCGGCGGCGCGCAGGTCGGCGCGCTCCTCGGCGGTGTAGGTGGCGACGTCGACGGTGTCCTCCGTGCTGGCGTGGGTCACGTCGAGCCCGAGGGCCTCGAGGCGGGCCACGTCATCCTTGCCGTCGACCGACACGGTCAGGAGCTGGGCGACCTCGCGCCGTGCGCCGGCCGGGCGGAGCGGAATCGCGTAGAAGTCGTCGGAGACGGTGATCGCCTCGGCGCCGCCCTTGCGGCGGCAGGTCTGCGCGAGCACCGTCCCGGCGGCCGGGAGGTAGGCGGTGGCCATCTCCGAGGAGCCGAAGGTCGCCGAGGAGCCGAGCCGCCGGCCCGTCGCGGCGTCGAACAGCGCGAGGTCCCAGTCGCTCGACGACGGCCCCTCGGTGCGGACGGTCAGCGCGCCCGACCCCGGCGCGCTGGCGCGAGTGACCTCGACGCCCGGGGCGCCTTCGAGCAGGCGCGCGTCGCAATCGCGCGCAACCGCGGTGTCGGCCTGCACGCGGACGGCGGCGCCGGCCGGCGGGGCGAGCACGGCGGTGAGGACGAGGACGAGGAGGGCGCGGAGGCAGTTCGAGACCATGAGGGCGACAACGCTCGCGGGGCGGAAAACTGGCGGAAGCCGGTCAGCGGGCGGCCGCGAAGCGCGGATGCGCCTGCTCGAGGTACCAGCCGAACGCGCGGTTCGTGATCCGGCGGCGGCCGACGAGGGCCAGCAGCGCGGTGAGAAGGCGCGGGGACAGAGCGGGGATCAGCCGCTGGAGGCGGTAGGCGTGCTCGAAGGCGCCGCGGTGGGCCTCCGAGAAGACGGCGTAGGCGGCGAGCGCCTCCTCCCGGCTCGCCTCGCCGGACAGCACGCGGCGAAGCTCGCGCCCGCAGGCGATCCCGAAGTAGAACGCGGTCCGGATCCCCTCGCCCGAGAGCGGGAAGCAGTGGCCCGCGGAGTCGCCGACGAAGAAGACGCCGTCCTCGGCGCCGGAGCGCAGGCGGTGCGGGAACCAGTTGCCCTGGTAGCGGACCGCGTCGACGCCCAGGCGGCCGGCGATCTCCTTCGTCGGCTCCTTGACGTGGTCGCGCGGCTCGTAGGACCCGACCCCGACCCGCTGCTCGCCGCCCGCCGGGACCGACCAGGCGTAGCCGCGGCGGATCAGCGAGCGGTCGATCCAGACGTCGAGGTCCACGCCGCCGCCGTCCGGGTGGACCTCGAGGCCGCGCGAGATCTGGGCCTCGGGCGGCTGGACGTTCTCCCCCGGGGCGAGGATCCGCCGCCAGCCGAGCCCGTCGACCATCAGCGGGGACGAGAGGTCGCCGCGGTCGGTCTTCACCGTCTCCCCCACCCGCCGCTCCACCTTGGCCACCTCGAAGCGCGCGTCGCCGCACTGCGCCCACAGCTCGTGGCAGAGCATCCGGTAGTCGAACGAGCTCCAGCTCCAGGGCAGCCGGTGGCGGGCGGAGCCCAGCGGGGTGTGGAAGGCCATACAGGGGATCTCCTGGCGGATCGCCTCGCGGATCCCCATCGCGTGCAGCCACTCCGTCGGCGCGGCGCAGGCGGAGGTCTGGCGCTCGCCGATGTCGTAGCGGTCGACCAGGAGCACGTCGGCGCCCGCGCCGGCCAGCTCGCGCGCGACCGCCAGCCCCGCGAAGCTCGCGCCGCAGACCAGGACGTCGGCGCGGGCGGCGTCGCCGGCC